>CAUQAR010000026.1:0-14711 GCA_963515775.1 uncultured Selenomonas sp.
TCTCCGTGCCGCACTGACCGATGTCAACGACATCGCAGCCCGCCTCCGTGAGCCCCTTTGCGAGCGCGTCGCGAAGGCTCGGCCCCGAGAGCCGGATATCGTGCCCGACGGCGACCTTTTGCGCACCGAACAGCTTTGGGAAGCTGCGCCCGATGCGGTAGGCAAGTTCCTCATTCACCTCGTCGGGGTAGATGCCGCGCACATCGTATGCGCCGAATCCTTTGTCTGTCACTGCCATATCATGTCCCCTCCTCCTGAGAACCACCATGTGGCGTTCTCTCAAAAATATATCTTTTCCGTCTGCCGCAAAGACAGACCGCGGCATAATAAAACACTATATACTCAAATACTATTCGTCATTCCGCGGAGCTTTTCCTGCCCCGACGAAATATTAAAGGCGTTTTCATTAGAGTTTACATCGGCTATGACTTGTGTTAGGATGAACACGGTTTCTTGCTCGCATATTAAGGAAAGGTGACCGCTGTGGACACATCGGATTTTCGCATCGTCTATCTCTTCACGGATCTCTTGCTCCCGCTCATCGTCGGTTATCTGCTCTACCGGCACGGCAGAATATCGGACGCCGTGATCAGCCGCATTCTGCGTCTCAATGTCATCGTCATCTACACAGTGCTCGCGTTCATGAGCTGCTGGACGCTCCCCATTTCGTGGGATCTTGCGCTCATCCCGGTCTACGGCATCCTCATCGTCCTCTTCCCCGGACTCATCGGCTGGGCGTTCTTCATCCGCCGCTATCATAACCCGCTCGACCGCGGAGCCTACCTCGCGAACGCGATGATGTCGAACATCACGACGCTCGGCGGCGTCTGCGCCTTCATCCTCTACGGCGAGCAGGGCTTTGCCTACGCACAGATCATGGGCATCTTTCAGACACTCATGCTCGTTCTCGCCGTCTTTCCAATGGCGCAGTATTACTACTTACAGCATAAAAACCACGGAAAGCCCGGCAAAATTCACATGCGGTTCTTCGACATCTTCCTCTCGTGGAACCAGCTCAGCATCATCGGCATGGCGGCGGGTTTTGCGCTGAGCGCCGCAGGCATCGCGCGCCCACCTGTGCTCGGCAGCGTTTTCGAGGGACTCGTCCACTTCGGCGCATGGTTTGGAATGCTGCCCGTCGGCTGTCTCGTGAACCTCCACCGCACGCGCCGGTATGCGCCGTATACGCTCGATCTCTTCGCCCTGCGCTTTCTCATTCTGCCTGCCTTCATGTGTGCCGTCAGCTATCCATTCGTCAGCGATCCCGTCCTGCGCGGCGCCATCCTCGTCTTCTCCGTGACCCCGGGCGCGATCAACTCCGTCACCGCAGCCAAACTCTACAAGCTCAACGTGGATTACACCATCGCGGGCTTCCTCACCACCAGCGTCGCATTCTTCTTCGTCGTCTATCCCGCGCTGTTCTTCCTGCTGCGGTAGCGCTTTACGGATATTTATAGAAAAGTAATTGAAAACCAACGGGGTGCCGTACGAAGCGATCGTACGGCACCCCACTGTGCATGTTGACAACCGTGTGTTCCTTATATATCCTATTGATAGGAGAGCAAACAACGAAAGGAGGCCGACATGTCATCCTACTATATTGCAAGCTGTGTATTCACATCGAAATTCCCCATACTCAGCGCGCGGGTTCAAGACTATATTACAAGCCGCTGGCAGATGCCGATTGTGCGCTGCTGCGTCCCACGCTATCGCATCAAGGATTTTGAAGAGCAAATGCCGGAGGGTTCCCTCCGGGACCGGTGGGCATCTCTGCCCGACTGCGGCGACTTTTCACCGGGGAGCGTGACCTATTCGCTCTGTCACAACTGCATCAACATCGTTGAGGAACTGCACGCAGAGACGAAGAACAAATCCCTTTGGGAGCTGATCCTCTCCGACGACACGTTCCCCTATCCGACGGCATACCGCGGACGGGAAGTCACTGTGCAGGACTGCTGGCGTTCCCGCCATAGGTCCGAAGTGCAGGCGGCCGTGCGGGAGATTCTCACGAAAAAACTCGGTCTAAAGGTGCGCGAGCTGACCGTATCCCACGCGCAGACACAGTTCTGCGGCATCTCCCTGCTGCGTCCGCAGCCGCCGCGCAATCCGACGATTGCGCCGAAGTTCTATACGCGGGACATCGCGGACAAATTTCAGCCCCATACGCCGGAAGAGCAGCAGGAGAAGATGGCGTCCTACGCCGCACAGTTTACGACGGACACCGTCGTCTGCTACTGCCATTACTGTCACGAAGGTCTATCGCTCACACACCTTGAGACGTATCATCTCGCGCAAATGCTGTTCAGCGCTTAAAAAACCACCTTTTCCTTTCGCATCATGTGAGGATCAAACCTCACTGACCATGCGAAGGAAAAGGTGTTTTATCATTTTGACGGCATACCGAAACCGCCTTAGTTCGATCCGTCGACGACAGCATACAGAGCATCCGAGAAATTCGGGGACTCATACTGGCCCGTCCGCGGGTTTCTCCACTTCTGCCCGCCGTAGAACTTCATATGATAGGCGATATAGAACGCCATCTCGTAGCTGAACTCATGCCCGGTCTCAGCGAGCGATCCGATCGGCGGGATATAGCTCCACGAATTACCGTTAAGGACGTATATTTTTCTCGCGTCCCATTGATACATATAATACCGCGTCGTCACACTGTAGCTCGTCGTATTGCCACGGTCGGCATCCGGCACCGTGAGCACATTGACTGCGATCCGGTACGTCGGCGGATTGTACTCCTGCACGACGAGCGAGGACTTATCCACATACCAACCGTAGCCCATATGCCCGCCGCAAAAGAGCAGATTGCGGTCGCCGCCGAGATAGTCCGAATATCCGCCGTATCCGGCCTCTGCCGCGCCCGTCAGCACCAACGCCCCCACAAACAGAACCATACAAATCAAACGCTTACACATAACATCTCCTCCTTCTTTCTCTCTATTTTATAAAGATTCGCGCACCGATAGAAAAATCCTGCCGCAGCAGGAAATTTTACCGCGCCCCCGTTCAATAGCGACGGCGGTGGTGCCGGATCAAGAGATAGAGAAAGAACGGCACGCCGACGAGCGAGATGAGAATGCCGATCGGCAGCTCCGTCGTCCAGACGCTGCGCGAGAAATCGTCCGCGAGCAGGAGGAGGAGCGCGCCGAGGAGTGCGGAGGCGGGCAGCAGGCGACGAAAATCCGCGCCCACGATAAAGCCTGCCAGATGCGGCACAACAAGGCCGACCATCCCGATGATGCCGCTGACAGAAACGGCCGTCGCCGTCATGAGCGTCGCGCACGCGATCACGACAAAGCGCACGCGCGCGACATCAACGCCGAGCGTCTGCGCCGTCTCATCGCCGAAAGAGAGCACATTGATCCGCCGGCGCAGGAGAACGAGGGGAATCATCCCGACAGCAATCAACGCCGCGGGCAAGGGGAGCGCATCCGGTGTGAGCGCCGCAAGGCTCCCCATCAGCCAATAGACGATGGCGGGCAGTTTGTCATACGGATCGGCAAGATATTTCGTCATGGAGAGCAGCGAGGTGAAGAGCGTGCTGACGATAATGCCCGAGAGGATGATCGAGAGCGTCGTATCGCCGCCGCGGCAAAGTTTCACCCCGACGATGTAAGTGATCGCCACAGCGCACATGCCGCCCGTGAACGTCGCCCCTTGGAGCAGCCACACGGGCGCCCCCCACAGGATCGCGAGCGCCGCGCCGAATCCCGCCCCCGCCGAGACGCCGAGAATGCCCGGCGACACCATCGGATTGCGGAACATGAACTGATAGGCCGCGCCCGACACGGAGAGCGCCGCCCCAACGAACACCGCGCCGATGACGCGCGGCATGCGCAGCTCCAGCACGACGGCGGCGGGCGTCTGCGCGGCCGGTACGAGCCCCGTCTGCCCCGCAAATGCGTACAGCATATCCCCGATGCTGAGATCGTAGCGTCCGATGAGAAACGAGCCGAGAAAAACGGCGGCCAGCAAAGAGACGAGCAGGGCAAATCTCACACGCAGCGCAGCGTCCGTCATGGCAATACCCGCTCCCCTCTCAGCAGCGCATCGCAGGCCGCGTCGTCCAGCTCATAGTGATAGAAGAGCCGGTAGTAACGCCACATCTCTGCATGCAGATCAACATCCGATGCCTGCGGATAGAGCCGCGCCGCGAGCCAGACCATGCCCATGAACCGATTGACCGACGGCGGGCGCCCCATCCAGTCGTACGGCTCTGCGGGTACGCGCAGCACCCGCCCCGTCTGTACGGCGCGCAGTTCACGCCACGGAAGCGCCGCCGGATCGATCTCCGTCTCCGCACCGATGAGCAGGACATCCGGGTTCCACGCGAGTATCTGTTCATAGGAGACCTGCGTCATCGCGCCGTTCGTCGGCTGCGCGGCATCCGCGACATAATCCGAGAGCAGGTCAAGCACCTGCGCGTGGAAGGAGCCGCGCACAACCGCCATATTCTCGTTTGCCCCGGCGACGTAGAGGAGGCGCGGCTTCGTTTCAACGCGTGCTGCGAGCGCCGTCGTGCGCCCATATACCGCAGCGCAGTAATCCGCAAGCGCCGCCCCCTCCTCCTCCCGTCCGAGGATCTGCCCGAGCGTGCGGTATGCCTCGTCCGTATCGTCAAGACGCGCCTCGATGAAGATCACGGGGATGCCGAGCGCCGCCTGGATCGCATCCATATCCGCAGCGACCGTCTCCTTCTTCTCCCCCACGTCGATGATCACCTGCGGCGCGGCGGCGAGGACGGCTTCCTTGTTCAGATTTTTCATGCCGTAGAACTGGCCGAGGACGGGCAGATTTGCGTACTGTTCCCCGACATAGAGGAGCGCCGCGTCCTTCCACTTGCTCGAGACGCCGACCAGTTTGTCGGGCGCAATCGCAAAGAGCGCGACCTGTGCAAGTCCGCCCGATGGCGCGATGCGGTCGATCGTCCTTGGCAGCTGCACCGTCCGCCCTGCCGAATCCGTAAAGCTGTACGTCTCCGGCGCGGCGGCATCCTGCGCCGCCGTACCGCAGCCGGCGAGGACGAGGCCGAGCAGGAACAGCACGGCAATAAACCATTTTTTTCCGTACGGCATGGTCGTTCACCTCTTTGCGATTGATTTTAACACAAATTTCCATTCGGGCTGTATCTTTTGCCGAAATTCTGCTATGCTGAAACAAATGAATGCAGAAAAAGGAGGACTGCACTTGAACTACTGGCACCTTTACGATGAAATCCTCGCCGAGCTGCCGGACGACGTCTATATCGACGACTACGCCGTCGGCATCCCTTGGACGTTCGTCCGCACGGGCGAGTTCGCAGGCGTCGCCATGACGATCCGCTCCGACACGCGCCCGCGCATGCGCGACGAGACGTTCGTCGGCTGCTCGCTGCGCGAGGCCGCCGCGTGTATCATGTCGTGGAACGGCCACGAGGCGTCGATCGCAACGGCCGCGATCAACGCGTGGATCAACCGGCCGAAGAAGGTCTGCGCGCTGCGCGGCTTCCATGGCGAAGACGAGCACGCAGAGACGCTCGCCGACCGGAGAAAATTCGAGGCCTTCGCCCTCTACACCGAGCAGATCCGCAGCAAGAAGGTCGCCGTCGTCGGGCATTTCCCGCATTTTGAAAAGGAGTGGTCGCCCCTGTGCGAACTCTCCATCATCGAACAGCTCCCGCATGACGGCGACTATCCCGCCGAGGCCGCGGAGCACCTCATCCCGCGGCAGGACTATGTCTTCATGACGGGCGCGACCTTTACCAACAAGACGATGCCGCGCCTCTTAGAACTCGCACAGGGCGCCGTCACCGTTATCGTCGGTCCCTCCGTCCCCATGCACCCGTGCCTCTTTGACTACGGTGCGGACGCGCTCTCGGGCTTTACCGTGACCGATCCCGCGCTCGCCGCCGACCTCGTCCACCGCAGCTCGTGGAAGGGCATCTCGCCCTGCGGCAAGATGGCGGATGTGCTGCCGCAGCATGCAGACACATAGCCTTGACAGAGATTATAATACATGCTATATTTATGATAATTTTTCCCCCGGGCCTCTGCCGTCCATCGGACAGCATGCACACTCGGGGGCGTTTTGTTTATGGAGGCATCCCGTCATGGCAGAGAAGGAATTCAAAACCATTGAAGAACAGCTAGACCTATTAGAGTCGCGTGGTATGACCATCGAAAACAGAGCAAAAGCCGCATCGTTTTTGCTGCACAACAATTATTACCGCATCAGCGGATATTCAGCTCCCGGCCCCCAAAGAACGCAGTCCCGTCCATCCCGCGAGGGAAGGAGGGGACTGCGTTTTTAACTGTGCGCGTTTAGAACTCCATATCGACGCCGAGCATGACGTTCGTGCCCTGCGCCTCATGATAGAGGCTGTCCTGATAGTCCGCGTTGAACAGGTTGTTCACGCGCAGGAACCATTCGAGATCGGCCTGCGGACGGTAACGCGGGTCAAGGTCCATCGTGAAGTAGCCCTTGCTGTTCGGCTCTCCGTTACCGTTTGTCCAACCGCTGATCGCACGTCCAAGAAGTGTAGAGCGCCATTTCCCCATACGATAGGTCGCGCCAAGGTTGAACATTTGATGGGGCAGCCCTGTTGCATCCGTTGTTTTTCCACCTGTTGTATCCTCGGCTTTCATCCATGTGTAATTGGCAAAGCTATGCCAATGGGTGCCGAAGGTTTGCTGATAGCCGAGCTCCACACCGCGGATACGCGTTCGATCGACATTGTAGTACGGGCCGCCCCGTACGATGCGCGTGATGCGGTCGGTCACATCCGTACGGAACAACGAAAGGTCAAGTGATGTCTGCGGTCCGAAACGATGTTTCCAGCCGATCTCATAGTTTCGATTGCGTTCCGGTTTCGGAACGGGAACCCCCTGTCGGATATTCTGAGACGCGCTTTTTGCCGCAACGAAGAAATGCGTGCGCCCCGCAGAGAATCGAATCGTATCGTCCTTCGTCAGATCATGTGTGATGTTCAGCACAGGGTCGGTCGCATGCGTGTCGCTTTCTGTTTTTTTGACGGAAGAACTCTGATAATCCTGCTTTACACCTTCATAGCGAACGCCGAGTGTGAGCCGCGTCCGTGCATCGAAACTCCACGCATCCTCCGCATAGAAGCCGGTGCGCTTGTCCGTTCCCTCATCCCGTATCGTTGTGTTGTTCTCATCCGTATGCCAGTCAATGACCGCATATTTCGCACCAAAGCTGAGCTGATGCTTGGCACCAAGAGCGGCCGAGGCGTTGGCCTCGACGCCGTTGCCCTTCGAGAACCAGCCGCTGCGGTACCATTGGGGACTCCCTGCGCTGAAGCTGGGGAGAACGCCACCCTCGCTGCTCCGTAGGTTGCGCACCCAGAGATTGTTCTCGTCGATCATATGGTAATACTGCACGTCGTACTGCCACTTATTGCTCGGACGGCTCTCGAACTGTAAGGCAATGTTTGCCTGTTTAAACCCGTCATAGCGCCAGTCACGCGTGCGGTTATTGTTATTGGTTGGACTGACAGACCAGTTTGTCCGATTATTGAGCGTCCTCCCTGTCACGGGATCGACATTGTTCGCGATCTCGGCGTCCATGTTCGAGTAATAACCGGTAAGGGTCAGCGTGGATGTCTTTGCCGTCTTCACCTTGATCTTACCGTCGAAGTAGGTCTTCGTGTTCTCCTCGTTCGGCTGATAGCCGCCCGTATGACGGCGCGAGGCGTTCACGGAGTAGCTGACATTCTTGTCGCTGCCGCTGTAGCCGATGCGCATATCATAGGCATGATGTTCCCCCCCGGCAATATGCAGATGTGCCCTGCCGGGGCCTTTGCCATCCTTCGTCGTGACGAGGATGACGCCGCCCTTGTAGTCCGTGCCCCAGCGCACAGGCCCGGGCCCCTTGATGATCTCGACCTTTGCGATCGTGTCCGCGGGGATCGTCGAGAGGTCGGCCGCCGCATTCGAGGCGATGCCATTCAGCGGGAACGCAGGCACGCCGTCGATGAAGACCTTCGTCTGCCCGACCTCTGCGCCGCGGATGCGGACCATCTTGCTGTTCTTGTCCGCGGGCGCCATGTAGAGCCCCGGCACCTGCGAGAGGATGTCCGCGAGATCGCGGTAGCCACGGTCGTTGATCTCCTGTTCGGTGATGGTATTCGTCGTGACGAGGTACTTGTCGACGCCCTCCGCTTCGACATTCACATCCTCAGTCGCATACGGTTCGACCGTCGGCGCCGCCTACACCTCTAGGCCGAACCCGAGGCCAAGCCCTGCCGTGACCGCGAGCACAAGTGCGCGCCGCTGCACTCCCGTTCGTTTCATAAATCTCTCTCCTTTTTGTTCTGCACAAATATATAAAAAGGGGACTGCTCTCCATGCCGTCGGCACAGCAAACAGTCCCCCTGCCGGTTTCATACTCCGTCACAGCGGTGATTGCTCTTTCCTTTTCGACACGGAAGGCCGCGGCATTTCTGCCGCGCCCCTGTGAGCACATGGCTCAGGCGCAATATCATAGGCGTCGCCCTTAGATATTTTTGCTCGGAAATCGTTTGATTTATGGAATTTTAATCAGTTTTAACAAAGTACATATAGGGCTGTCAATGACTTTTCTCACAGCGCCACACGATCCCGTCGTCGACGTCGATATCCGTGCCGGCCTGCACCTCCACGGCCTTCAGCATAGTCTCGGCACGAACGGTGTGAAGCGGCCCGCACGTCATGCACTGGAACTGCGCTCAGCATTTCACAGCATCATGATCACAGACGGGCAGGCAGGGATCAGGCCGTCCCACAAGCAGCAACCGCACAAAAATATGCCGCCCTCAATCGGCGGAGGACACGGCGGCGCCGTGCCCCCTGCCGGGGCGGCATAAGTAGTTCACACAATACGGCAGTAAAGCCGGCACACGTTCCATGTGTGCGCAGATCAGTCTCCTATGATGTGCACAAGGGAACCTTTTCCGCTCGGCGTATCAGACGCGGAAACGCTCGACCTCGTTCTGGAGATCGGTTGCGATCTGCGCGAGACTCTCGCTGGCCTCCGCGATATCCGCAAGCGCCTGCGTCTGCGTGTCGACCGAGGCCTCCGCCTCGTCCGTCGTGACGTCGTTCTCGTGCGCGAGATCCATGAGTTTCTTCGTCAGCGCCGCGATCGCCTGATTCTTCTCGTTCAGGCGCTCGGAGGATGCGTTCAGCTTCGTGACGACGCTGTTCGCGCCCTGCACGGCCTCGGCGATCATATCGAACCGCCGCTGCGTACGGCCGAGGTTGACGTTGCTCTCCTCGACCAGCTTCTTGGAGACCTCCATCGTATCGACGGCCTGCTGCGACTTCGTCTTGAGCTCGCCGATGATGCCGCTGATCTCATCCGTAAATCCGCGCGACTGCTCGGCGAGTTTTCTGATCTCCTCGGCGACGACTGCGAATCCGCGGCCCGCTTCGCCCGCGCGTGCCGCTTCGATCGCGGCGTTGAGCGCGAGCAGATTCGTCTGCTCGGAGATGGACTGGATCATCGCGCTCGCCTCTTCGATGCGCTCCGCGCTCTGATTCGTCTCCTCGACGACGCGCGATACTTCCTGCGTCGCATCGGCCGTCTCGGCAGATTTCTTCATGAGATCGGCGAGAATCTCCGCGCCCTCGGTCTGGCGTTTCTGGATGTTCTCGGTCGCCTCGTTCATCTCGTCCATCACCTTGCGGTTATCTTCGAGCATCTTGAGGATTTCATCGGTGTGGTCCGCGGCGTCCTGCGTGTCCTTTACCTGCACGCGCGCGCTCTCGGCGATGTCGTGGATGCCCTTGCGCACCTCTTCAGCCGAGTGCGCGGTGTTCTGCGCCGTTGCGGTCAGCTCTTCGCTCGTTGCGGCCACCGACTGCGACGCGCCGTTGATCTTGCCGATGATCTCGCGCAGGCTGTCCGCCATGCGGGCCACGGCACCGACCATCATGCCGATCTCGTCCGTCCGCGCCGCGTGTAGGCGCGCCGCTTTCCCCTTCTCTCGATCCATATCCAGCTCGGCGAACCGGGTGAGCACGCCGCACACGTCGCCGATCGGCGTGACAAGGCGTTTTTTGATGAACAGGGACAGCCCGACCACGAGCACAATAACGCAGACGACGGCAAGGATGATCGAGAAGATGACCATGCTGCGCGCCTCGCCAACAAAGACGTTCTCGTCCGTGATGGAGTAAATCACCCACGGGGTCGCGTCTTCCAGCCCTTTGAAATGGATCTGGTGGAACACATACATCGACTCGTGTCCCGTCGTCGCAGACGTGCGCTCATCGGTATGAATCCCCTTCGTCTCGTAGATGTCCTTTTTCTCGGCATCCGTTGTCTGCATGAGATCAAACGCGTTCTTCATGACGGAGTCCGCGCTGACGCCGTTGGCGAGCAGATTGCCCTGATCATCCATCAGTGCGTAGAAGTTGTCCTGCGCGCTGACCGCGGCGAGATCGTCCTGGAACTTCGACACGTCAAAGTCGAGTGAGATCGAACCGACGAATTTCCCGTTCTCAAGAATCGGCATGCCGATCGAGACGAGCAGCGTCTTCTTGCCGTTGACCTCGTCATAATACGGCTGCGAGAGCATCATCTTGCCCGTCGACTTGGGTTTACTGTACCACGAGTTCGTGTCGTAGCCCGTGATCGGCTCGAATTCTACCCCGCCGCTCGCCGTGCGGCCCGCATAGGGCATCTCGCGCCCCGTCTCGTCGGAATAGAGCTGATTGGCATAGGCCGCATCCTTGCCGTCGAACGCATTCGGCTCGAACGCGACGCCCACGCCGATGAGGTTGCTGTTCGAGCGCATCGCCTCTTCAAAGATCGTGAGCATCGCCTCACGGCTGCGCTGCTCGGGCGGCTGCTGCAAGATGGTCTGGATGCGCGCGCTGATGTCGTCGCCCGTCTGCTTGACCGACTCGTAACGGCTGACGATCGGCAGCGACATGCCGCCGAGCTCGTTGTACTTCGATGTGACTCCCGCGTGCAGAAGTTCGCTGTAGGCCTTGTAGCCGACAAAGGAGATGAGGATCGTCACCATGAGCGCGACGCCGATGAGTGTGATCGCATTCAGCTGAAAGCCGATGCCTCTCCCTTGTTTTTGTAATTGTTCCTGCAAATTTTTCTCTCCGTCCCCCATACGGCCGTTCCCACACAGAAGCCGTCTGCCCATGCGCCGATCAGCGCGTAAATACGACAGCGTCAAGGCTGCCGCATCCAATGAATATGTCGTGCAAGGCTCTAATTCGCCGTCAAGGCTGTGTTCTCCTGTCTCATATAAAATTTTTTATAAAAAATAAATACGAAAAAAGACCAAGCAAAAAGGCCGCCGCCGGGCAGCCCTTCGCTTGATCGTCGTTCTTTTCATTAGAATGTGTCGTCGTCGACTTCCGATTTGCTCGAAAGCACCGCACCCGTCACAGCGTCGATGCGCAGTTCGTACTCCATCGTGCCGGCATGGCATTCCACCTTGTAGACGGGACTAAAATCCGCATCCTGCGCACGGTTTCTATGATGCTTGTCATGATCGCGCGTCTTCAGCTTGATCTCCCACATGGTGAGCTCCGACACATCCTTGCCGATCGTCTCGGCCGCGATCTCCCGCACGCGGTCCTCGTCGATCAGCACGATACCGCGCTGCGCCGCCTCCGATCGGACCATCTCCGCGCGGGCCTGCGCCTTTGCGGCGTTGTGTGCCTCGGCCTGCTGCATCTGCATATAGGCCCCGCCCGCTGTGACTGTCGCGCAGAGCGCGGCGACTGCGGCCATCTTTTTGAGATGCGCCGTACTGAACACGTTTGCGATCGCTGCTTTTGCACTGTTGATTTTCATGGTAATTCCTCCTTGCCTTTCGGCATACATTTCTTTTGCATCGCTGTCGATATGTGTATCATACGGAAAAGTTTTAAACAAAGTGTAAACGCAGGAAAAACTTTTTTGAAATTCCGCATCTCATGCAGATTTTTCACTCTATTTCGGTTATAATGACACTATATCTCAGATGGGGAGGTGCTCCTATGCAGCTGCGCGATATATCGCTCAAAAAACGTCTGCTGATCACGAACGCTCTCATGGTCATCATACCGATCACTCTGCTGTTCATCGTCGGCGCGATGCTGCTCGGCGGCCTGCGGCACGCGGGGTCCCTCCAGCAAGAGGCGCTCACTCTGCTCTGGCCTGAGAAGGGGACCTCGCTCTCCGTGCAGTTCGCACTCAGCTCCCTGCGCGCGGAGGCGGAGAAAAAACGCCTCAAGCTGCACAATATCGAGAGCGATATCCGCCTCCTCGAAGGCGCGGGCATCCGGCTCTCCGCCGTCCAGGGGGGCGACAGATCTACCTGTCGCCCGCAGCAGATACGACAGAGATACGCCGCGCGGTCGCAGAAAAATGCGGCGCGGCGGGGTCTTCGCTCGTATGGGATGACGGCGGCATCTTCTTTCGCTGGGAAGGCCTGCACAGCGGTACGCGCATCATGGGTGCGGGCGCAGTTCCCATGAGAGGGGCCCCCGAGGAGGCGCTCTTCTCAAGGGATACGCGCGACCTCATCCTCAATACGGCGCTCGTCGTCTGCATCCTCGTCGCCTCGGCGGGGATTCTGCTGCTCGGCCGCTATCTCGCGCACATTTTATCCGTACAGATACTCGCCCCGCTCGCAGCGATGCGCAGTGCGGCCGCTACCATGGAGCGCGGTGATTTTGGCCGCGCGCTGCCCGAGACGGGCGACGACGAGGTGGGCATGACCTGCCGCGCGTTCGACGCCATGCGGCAGGAGCTGGGGCGTGCGCGGGCGCGGGAGCGGTGCGAGGAGGAGCGGCGGCGGGCGCTCTTCATCGGGATCCTACACGATATCGCGACGCCGCTGACCGCGGTCAAGGGCTACGCGAGCGGCCTGCTCGAAGGCATTGCGGCGACCCCCGAGAAGCAGCGCCAATACGCCGCGCGCATCGGCCGCGCCGCCGAGACGATGGAGCGGCTCACCACGCGGCTGCGCGAATTTCTGCGCCTCGAGACGGACCAGTTCCCTTTCACATGGGAGGACGTGGATGCCCGTACCTATCTGGCAGAAGTGATCGCGGCCCGCGCTCCCGATTTCAAGGAGCAGGGGCTGACGCTGACCCTCGCGGATGCACCGTACAGCGCGCGCATCCGCATCGACCGCAGCGAGTTTGCGCGCGTGCTGGACAACCTGTGGGAGAACAGCGGCAAGTACCGCCGCGGCGACACCGCCGCGGTGTGCATGTCACTCTCGGAAGAGGACGGTCGTCTCGCGATCGACTGCGATGAC
Source organism: uncultured Selenomonas sp. (assembly GCA_963515775.1). Taxonomy (GTDB): domain Bacteria; phylum Bacillota; class Negativicutes; order Selenomonadales; family Selenomonadaceae; genus Centipeda. The sequence continues at coordinate 13,265 of CAUQAR010000026.1, forward strand.
GACGGCATGGGGGCGGCCCCGGAGGAGCTGCCGAAGCTCTTTGACAGTTTTTACCGTACGGATCCCGCGCGCACGAACACCGCGCGCGGGAGCAGCCTCGGCCTCGCCGTGGTCCGGCAGATCGTGACGGCGTTCGGCGGCAGCGTCAGTGCGGCGCCGTCGCCGCGCGGCGGTCTGCGCATTCACATCGTACTGCCCGTACAAAGGATGGAACAGGAGGACTTAGGATGAAGAAAATCCTGCTCGTAGAGGATGATACGGATATTGCAGAGCTGGAGCGCGACTATTTGGAGGCAAGCGGATTCGCCGTGGACATCTCATCCGACGGAGACGAGGGACTGCATATGGCGCTCACCGGCAGCTACCATTTGATCCTGCTCGATGTGATGCTGCCGGGTGCGGACGGCTTTGCCATCTGCCGCGCCGTACGAAAGCAGCTCGACATCCCGATCCTCATGGTGTCCGCGCGCCTCGAGGACGTCGACAAGATCCGCGCGCTCGGTCTCGGCGCCGACGATTACATCGTCAAACCGTTCAGCCCGAGCGAGCTGGCCGCGCGCGTCAAGGCGCATATCGCGCGCTACAGCCGCCTCAAGGGCGGAGAACAGGCCGCGCCGACGGTACTCCGCTTCGGCGCGCTCGAAATCCAGCCGTCCACGCATCGCGTCTTCGTCGCCGCGCGCGAAGTACATCTCGCGAGCCGCGAGTTCGCGCTGCTGCTCTTCCTCGCCCAGCATCCGCAGATCGTCTTCAGCAAGGAGACGCTCTACGACCGCGTATGGGATCTCGACGCGATGGGCAGCACGTCCACGGTCTCCGTACACATGAACCGGCTCCGCGAAAAAATCGAAGCCGACCCCTCCAATCCCCAATGGCTGCAAACCGTTTGGGGCGCGGGCTACCGGTTCAACGATGCGGCGCAGGCCGGGGAATAAAGCCGATGGATACCGTAAAATCGCTCCTCTATTTCATCCTTGCCGGCGTCTTTGAGATCGGCGGCGGCTATCTCATGTGGCTCTGGCTGCGCGGCGACAGAAACGCGCTGTGGGGCGGCGCGGGCGCCGTCGTACTCGCGCTGTACGGCGTGATCCCCACATTGCAGCCGGAGCATGCAGCCTTCGGCAGAGTATATGCCGCCTACGGCGGCGTATTCATCGTGCTCTCGCTCCTATGGGGATGGAAGATCGACGGCGTGCGCCCCGATACGTTCGACCTCATCGGCGGCGCAGTCGCGCTCCTGGGCGTATTCATCATCATGTACGCGCCGCGCGGTTAAGAACATATAAACGTCCGCTGCGGCCCCGCGCCCGTGAAGCTGCTCATGATGCCGCCGATGGCCGCATGGACAAGGATTTTTGTTCCCTTACCGTCGTTCGGGAGTTGATGCGCGAGTTTAAGGAAGTGCTGATTAAAGCGCCCCCTATTTCAAAAGACATATCCACAGGTC
>CAUQAR010000027.1:0-14352 GCA_963515775.1 uncultured Selenomonas sp.
GTTCTATCAAGATGTCAAGGGGGCCGTGTCGGCGGGTCTTGCGCGCTCGATCGAGGGCGGTGTGCGGAGCGGCACATGGCCGGATCCCGGGGGCGTCGATGCGCTCAAGGGGCGTTCGCTCGGCATCGATTACGAATATCTGATGGAGTGCAGCCACCTGCGCGATACGTCTCTCCTCAGCATCGGGGAGATCACGCGTGACGGGAGCGCGGCGACGGCGACGATCACAGTGCGGGACGAGGGGACGGGACTGGAGTTCCCTCTCGAACTGCGTATGGAGCGCGGGGACAGCGGCTGGCAGGTTGTACGCGTGACGAACTACCGCGCGTATCTCGAGGCCGTGCAGAGCGCGGCGAGCGCAGATCTCTCACGCTATATCGAGGCGACCCGTCCCATCGTCGACCGCTACAACGGTGTGTTCCGCTCCATGCAGCGCGAGTTCCGCGGTCTCACGGAGACGGAGTACAGCACCTATACGACTGCGCATCGTAAGGCGCTCGCCCGTCTTTTGCAGGAGGATATGATTCCTCTGCTGCGGAAGTATCAGCGTGAACTCGACGCGGTGGAGGTGCCCCGCGGCGCACAGTATCTCGCTGCCCAGCGAAAGGCCGCAACGGAGGCTTCCGTCGCGGCGTATGAGAGCTTTGTGCGCGGGCTTGACAGCGGGCTCCCGGAGGAGTTCGCGCGTGCGGAGACGCTGCACAAGACTGCGCTCACCTACGATTTGCGCGTCGGCGACATGATCCGCCGCGCCGCGGTGAGCAAGGAGACGCCCGCGACGCCGTGAGGGAAGGCCTCCGTGCAGTACGTCTCCACATTCCCGTGCTGCATGATAAAATGCCCCGCGCGCAGGAGATTTCCTGTCGGGGGGCGTATTTATTGTATAGACGTGCGTTAGGAGGGATGAGACGATGATCAACATAGAGCGGCTGGACCATTTCGTTCTGACGACGGCGCATCCGGAAGCGTGTCTGCACTTTTACGCGGACATTTTGGGGATGCGGGTCTCTCGTGAAAACGGGCGCTGTGCGCTGTTCTTTGGTCGGCAGAAGATCAATATCCATACGCGTCCCGCGGAGTTCCTGCCTGCGGCGCGATGTCCGCAGCCCGGTGCGCTCGACCTCTGCTTTGTCGTTGACGGTCCGATCGAGGCGGTGCGGCGCACGCTGCACGCGCGCGGTGCTCTGCCGGAGACCGAGATCGTAAAGCGCCGCGGCGCGCTGGGAGATATGCGCAGCATCTATCTGCGTGATCCTGACGGGAACCTCGTCGAGCTGTGCTGCTATGAAAACGGAACAAATGAAACCGCCTGAGCGAGCGCTTGGGCGGTTTGCCGTTGAGATGATATTTTGCTAATCATATTCGGTTCTTCTACGCGTTTACACCGAGTTCCCGACGCAGGGCATTCTGTAGCAGTTGTGAAAAATTGGCGCGGCGCTCTTTGGCGAGAACGTCCATCCATGAGGGAATGGTCAGTGTCTTTTTCACGGCATGATTATTTGTGCGGCGCAGATATTCGGCTTCGTCCCACGCAATGAGCGTTGTGAAATCGTTTCCCGCCGCTCGGACTTTCGCCGGATTGCTTGCGGCCGGAAAGGGGATATTGTCCTCTTTGAGCGTGTAGAGGTAAATGCCAAGGGCGTCGCCTGCCATTGTGAGCGCTTCCTCGAGCGTATCGCCCTGTGTATAGCAGCCGGGGAGGTCCGGGAAGGATACAGAGTAGCCGCCCGCCTTCTCCTCGGGGTGGAATACGGCGGTGTAGGTTGCTTTCAGCATGTGGATTCTTCTTTATTAAGAGGGCTATTTCAGCTATGTTATACAAGTAAAGAGTCGGCAAATCTTACGCGTTCTCCGTTTGCCGAAATCTTCTCTTCCACCCCCAATAGAGCAGGGCGATCATGACGAGGAAGCTGGCGTTGTAGGCATTGTAGACGATGAGCATGGAGTGGATGCCGGCGAGATCCCAGGAATAGCACCAGAGGACGCGGAAGATGCTGTATGCGGCGAGCGAGGTGAGCATGGGATAAAAGGTGTCGCCGAGCCCGCGGATCGCGCCGATGTAGACTTGATTGATGCCGTAGAGCCAGTAGAACGGGAACGTCCAGTACACGGCTTCGAGGCTGTTTTTAACCGTTGCAGGATCGCCCGTAAAGAGCGCGATCAGCTGCGGCGCGAAGAATGCGGCGACGGCGCCCATGAGAAGCGAGCCACCCACCGTGAGGCGCAGGCTTGCCCGCACGCCCGCGCGCACGCGCTCCGGCTGACGTGCGCCGACATTTTGTCCGATGAAGCTCGTGAGCGCAATGCCGAACGCGAACAGCGGATAGTAGAGGAAGCCCTCGACGCGCGCGTAGACCGTCATGCCGGCCATCGCGGCGTAGCCGAACGAGTTGATATAGCCTTGGATGATGAGCGAGGAGACGCTCATAAAAATCGCCTGCATGCCCGCGGGAATGCTCGTGTGGACGATCGGCGCGAGATAGCCGCTGTGAAAGAGCGGGCGGCGCAGGCGGAACTGCCATACGCCTTGCAGGCGAAAGCATTTCTGCACGACGAGCGCGGCGGCAACGCACTGCGAGACGACGGTCGCAGTCGCCGCGCCCATAATGCCACAGGGGAATACGATGAGGAGGAGTACGTCGAGCGCGATGTTGAGCACGACTGCGACGAAGAGATAGCGCAGCGCGCTGGTTGTGTTGCCGAGCGCGCGCAGGATGGCGGTCGCCGTGTTGTAGACGAGCTGAGCGAGTATCCCGAGGAAGGAGATGCTAAGATATGCGGCGGCAAGCGGTACAATGTCTTCCGGTGTGTTGAGTCCTGCGAGCATGGCGGGGATCGTCGCAAGGCCCCCGATCGTAAAGACGACGGAGAAACCGAGGACGACGAGGAAGATCGTCTGTACGAGCGTATTGAGTTTTTCATAGGCGTGCGCACCGTAGAGATGTGAGACGAGGATGCTGAGCCCCGCCGAGCCGCCGATGAAAAAATTGACGAGCACCGAGAGGATGAGGCTCGCCGTACCGACTGCCGCGAGCGCCTCCGCGCCGAGCGTTTGGCCGACGAGCGCCGTGTCCGCGATCGTATAGAATTGCTGGAGAAGCTGCGAGAGCAGGATCGGCAGCATGAAGACGAGCAGCCGGCGCACGATCGGGCCGCGCGTGAAATCCTGCTGATCCGCGCTGTGGAAGAGCAGAACATGCAGATGGTGCAGATTGTGATGCAGAAAGTCATAGGTGAGCGGATTGTGAATGCCGTAGATGTGCTCCTTACATTTGAGTGCACGAAGACGCTCCTTGATCGCGTTGATGTTCATACGAGTGTGGCGCCGCTGCGGCGCGTACGGCACGCCCCCTTCCGATGTACGTTTCCTACGAAGTGAATTTCTTTCTCCGTTATTATAGCACATTGAGACGACGAATAGGCGGCCGCAGAAGGAGATGGCTCAAACTTCCTGTTTTGTCGCGCTGCACAGGGATGTTGACCCTCGTGCGGGAAAAACGTATAATGAGCATAGAGGAGACATGTTGACGCAGGCAGAGGATGGTGACGTATGAGGGTCCGAGATTTTAACGCGCTCAACGATCGGCTGTTCAAATATCTTTTCGGGCGTGAGGAACGCAAGAATCTGACGCTCTCGTTCATCAATGCGGTCCTTGGGCTTGAAGGAGCGCGGGCATTTGTCGATCTGCGGTTTGCCGACCGTGAGATGGATGCGCATCGGATTGACGGAAAGGCAGCCGCGCTCGACCTCAACTGTGTCTTAAGCGACGGCACACAGGTCAATATCGAAGTGCAGGTGCGCTGCGCAATATTACGCAGCGCACGCTGTTCTATTGGGCAAACCTTTACTAGGACTCGCTCAACAGCGGGCAGAACTATCGAAAGCTCAGCCGCACGACCACAATCAATTTGCTCGGGTACAGCTTTTTGCCGCAGCAGGCGTTTCATAATGTATACGGGCTCTACGACATCGCATCGGGACATCGGCTGACAGAGGAGATAGAAATTCACTTTTTAGAGATGCCGAAGGTGCCGACGGGGCTGAAACATGATCTGCGCGGGATGCGCCTGCTCGAAAAATGGATGGCATTTTTAAACAACAAACTGACCGATGCGGAAATGGAGGCGTTAGCCATGAGTGAAGCGGCGATTGATCAGGCGTGGGATGCGACGACGGCGTTTATGAGAGATAAAATGATGCGCATCGCCTATCTCGAACAGGAAATCGCGGAACACGACTATACCAGCGCTATGGACTTTGCCAAAGAACAAGGGCTAGAGCAAGGACTAGAGCAAGGACTAGAGCAAGGACGCGCCGAGGCAGACCGGAAGATCAAGGATATCGCGCTGCGGCTTCTCCGTGCGGGAACGTCTGTAGTCGATGCCGCGGCCGCAGTGGACCTGCCCGAGGGCACGGTGCGCCGATTGGCTGAAGAGAACGGTATCACTTGTGCATAATCCATAGGAGGACGAGCAAAGAGGCAGGCGGATATTCGCTTGCCTCTTTTCGTATGCCGCTTGCGGCTGTTTCGTATGTGGACACGCGTGCATAGAAAAACCGCCCCGTAGGGCGGCCGTATGGCGCATCACTCAGAATGCCGGAATGATGGCGCCTTTGTACTTGTCGTTAATGAAGTTTTTGACGGTCTCAGAGTGGAGGGCCTTGAGCAGTGCCTGGATCTCGGGACGGTTCTCATCGCCCTGACGGACGACGACGATGTTGACGTACGGCGAGGTCTTATCCTCCATGAAGAGGGCGTCGCGCGTCGGCACGAGGTCCGCCTGCATGGCCCAGTTCGTGTTGATGACGGAGATGTCGACGTCGTCGAGCGTACGCGGGAGCTGCGGCGCCTCGATCTCCTTGAAGACGAGCTTCTTGGGGTTGTCGACGACATCGCTGACGGTTGCGGTTTCACCGACGCCGTCCTTCAGCTTGATGAGGCCCGCACGCGCGAGGAGCAGCAGGGAGCGGCCGCCGTTCGTGGGATCGCTCGGGATGGAGACCTGTGCGCCGTCCTTCAGCTCGTCGAGCTTCTTGATCTTGTGCGAGTAAATGCCCATCGGCTCGACGTGGACGCCGAGGACGTTCGCGAGCTTCAGCTCGGGATGCTCCTGCACGAAGTTCTTCAGATACGGCTCGTGCTGGAAGAAATTCGCGTCGATCTCCTTGTCGTTGGTGGCAAGGTTCGGCTGGACATAGTCGTTGAATTCGACGATCTCGAGCTTCACGCCTTCTTTTTCGAGCTCTGGTTTGATCGCCTCGAGGATCTCGGCGTGGGGAACGGGGGAGGCGCCGACCTTGACGACCTTCTCCGCCTTGTCGGCGCTGCCGGCACTGTCCGCACCGCCGCCGCAACCGACGAGGGCCGCCGTGCAGAGGGCGAGGACGAGGGTGAGTAATTTCTTCATAGAGTACCTCCTTGGCAGATAAAACTATCTTTTATTCAGGCGCGCGGCGAGGGCGTTGCCCGTCAGCTGCACGAGCTGGACGAGGATGATGAGGATGACGACGGTCGCGATCATGATGTCGGGGCGAAACCGCTGATAGCCGTAACGGATCGCAAGATCGCCGAGACCGCCGCCGCCGATGGCGCCCGCCATGGCAGATTCGCCGACGAGGGCGATGACGACGGTCGTGAGCTGGCTCACGATGCCGGGCATGGATTCTGGCAGAAGCACGCGCGTTATGATTTGCAGCGGCGTCGCGCCCATCGAGAGCGCGGCCTCGATAAGGCCGTGCGGCACCTCGCGCAGGGACGTCTCGACCTGCCGTCCGATGAAGGGGACGGAGGCGATGACGAGGGGGACCATCGCGGCGGTTGTGCCGATGGCAGAGCCGACGATGAGCCGCGTGAGCGGGATGATCGCAACCATGAGGATGATGAACGGGATAGAGCGTACGGCGTTGACGACCGCGCCGACGGTGCGGTTGACGGCGGGGGCATCCAGAATCCCTCCCTGATCTGTAACGTGCAGGAGCACGCCGAGCGGGATGCCGAGCGCGCTCGCGATGATCATGCTGAGGACGACCATGTAGATCGTTTCGCCGAGGGCTTTAGTCAGCAGAGGCATCATTTCGGCGGACATAGCCGATCACCTCCTGTTTTAAATGCTGTGCGGAGAGATACGAGATGGCGGCGTCGATCTCCGCAGGCTCCCCCCGCAGACCGATGATCATGCGCCCGAACGGCATATCCTTCATCTGATCGAGCGTGCCGAAGAGCATGGTGACCTCGACGTCTGGGAAGAGGCGGATCATGTCGGCGAGCACGGGATCGTCAGCGCTCTCTCCGAGGAAGGTGAGGCGCAGGAGCATGTAGCTGTCCTGGCTCGGCGCCTCTTCGATCGGATTTCCGCGAAATGCGGTCGGCAGATCGTTCGAGAGCAGGACACTGATGAACTCCTTTGTGATCGGCTGCTTTGGATTCGTAAAGACGTCCACGACGTCGCCCTCCTCGGCGATGATCCCGCCGTCGAGTACCGCCACGCGGTCGCAGATGTCCTTGATGACCTGCATTTCGTGCGTGATGACAACGACGGTCAGACCGAGGCGTCGGTTGATATCGCGGATGAGGGCGAGGATGGATTTCGTCGTCTGCGGGTCGAGCGCCGAGGTCGCCTCGTCGCAGAGCAGTACCTTCGGATCGCCCGCGAGCGCGCGCGCAATGCCGACACGCTGTTTCTGGCCGCCCGAAAGATGGTTCGGGTAGGCGTTCGCCTTGTCCGCGAGTCCGACGAGCGCAAGGAGTTCCATCACCTTTGGGCGAATGGCATCCGCGCGCTTTCCGGCGAGGCGCAGCGGGAAGGCGACGTTGTCGTATACCGTCGCGGAGGACAGCAGGTTGAAATGCTGGAAGATCATGCCGATGCGGCGCCGCTCCTCGCGCAGCTCGCTGTCCGTTGCTTTCATGAGATCGCGGCCGTCCACGATGACTTCGCCGCTCGTCGGACGCTCGAGCAGGTTGATACAGCGGATGAGCGTGGACTTGCCCGCGCCCGAGAGCCCCACGATGCCGTAGATCGTGCCGCGCGCGATGGTGAGGTTGATGCCGCGCAGCGCGTGGACATCGGAGTCGTATGTTTTTACAATATTTTTTAAATCAATCATAGGCAGTGCCTTCCTTTGGCTGATGTTAGGAACAACGTAGCACACGGGCGGATTTTTGTCAATGCTTTGCGCCGCACGGCTCTGCCCGCCGAAGATCTTTCCTAGTTTTTTCCTATCGATAAATAGGAAAAGATTGTGCAGGGATGGTTGTCTCCGATGGAAAACTTCGCTATAATAAGCATAGACCCATATTGCTGACGTTCCTGCATCGGAATTTCCCTATTGCTAATGAGAATCGTTTACGCTATAATGTTGTCCGTATACGATTTTATGGGAGGCGCCGCACGGCGGTGCGTTCCCTGCAAAGAGGGGGGATATTCATGAGCTGCCCGGATTTTGAGCATCTGCTCGGCTATCATGCCGCACCGCTGCTCGCAGGGCTGACGGCGGGCAGTCTGCTGTCGTTCCAAAAGAGTCGGTTCCGGGACTTTGACGCGCTGCTTGCGTCCTATGAGCCCTGTTTTTCCTGTAAGGGGATTTCGACGTTCCGCGTGGCGGAGGGGGCGGAGTACGTTCTCATCCTGTTTTACCGTGCGGGGCTCGTCGCGCGCGCACTTGCCGCGCCGCAGGCACAGGAGCTCCTGTGCGAGGCGGGCTATCGCATCACTGACAGCATGGAGGAGCGGCTCGAGTTCCTGCGCCTGCGCATGCGCGTACGCAAGACGCTGCCGCCGGAGGTGGGGCTCTTCCTCGGCTATCCGCCGGAGGATGTGCGCGCTTTCATCGCGCGGCAGGGACGGGATTTCCTTTACAGCGGATACTGGAAGGTCTACACGAACGAGGCAGAGGCGCGTGCGCTCTTTGAGCAGTATTCGGTCTGCACACAGGAGTTCTGTACGCGGCTTGAAGCGGGGCGACCGCTGGCGGAGCTGGTGCAGGCGGTTTAGGGAGAGGCGTTCTCTCCGCATTTTATGAGGAGGATTTCACATGGCAAAGGTAGCAGTTGTGTACTGGTCCGGCACGGGCAACACGGAGAAGATGGCGGAGGCTGTCGTTGCGGGCGCACAGGGTGCGGGCGCGGAGGTCGAGTGCTTCGAGGTGGATAGTTTCTCCGTGGATCAGATCGACGGTTTTGACGGCCTCGCGCTCGGCTGCCCCTCGATGGGCGCAGAGGAGCTCGAGGAGGGCTCGTACGAGCCGTTCTTCGCGGCGGCTGTCGAGAGCGGCAAGCTTTCGGGCAAGCCGGTCGTACTCTTCGGCTCGTGGGGCTGGGGTGCGGGCGCTTGGATGGAGACGTGGAAAGAGCGCACGACGGAAGCCGGTGCCAAACTGGTGGATACCTTTATCGTTGAGAACGAGCCGGACGACGAGGGGATCGAGGGCAGCAAGAACCTTGGCGCAGCGCTCGCAGGCGCGCTCTAAGACCGCGATTTTCCCATAGGACAAGAGAAGAAGGCCGCTTCGTTTGGAGCGGCTTTTTTATCGCTGTGTTTTCCGGGATCTGATAGAAGGATTTTGAGACGACAGTGACGAATCTATATAGTTGAATTCTTTGCTGTAAATGACGCATGAGATGCGGCCGATAGAGCATTGCAGAGGAATGAAATATGGGGAGGGGCATCTATGGAGACTGAGGGAGCAGCTGCCGCCGTACAGACAGTGGGATTCATCCACCCAATCATGGCGGATGTGCTGACGATACTGTCGTTCGTGCTGGTTATTGCGAGCGTCGGCATTGCGGCGATCGCGACGTACTACGCGTGGCGGCAGACGGGCGGCACGGTGGATACGATCGAGGGACATGTCTCGTGGCTGCGCACGGAGGCGGAGCGCCTCGCGGCCGAGATCGCGGCGTCGACGGCGAAGGACTCCGAGACCGCCGCCGCGGTGCAGATGCTGAAAGAGCAGGTCCAGCAGCTCGACACGCGCATCGCACAGATTGAGGAAGGGGCCAAGCTGTTTGCGGTGGATATCGCGGAGCTTAAGGAGCGTCCCGCAGCGGCGCCGCCTCCGCCGGAGCCCGCACCCGTCCCGGCACCGGAACCGGAACCTGCACCTGCGCCGGAGGAGGAGATCGATCTCGATGCGCTGCTTGAGAGCAAGCCGATTTGGCAGGAATTCCTCGACGATTATCATGCGCTGCGCGAGACGTTTTCGCCTGCGCGCGGCGCGGAGCTCTGCCAGCCGATCATCGAGAAGTACGGGCTGCATCTCCTCATTTGCAGCGATCATGCGGCGGTCGAGAACGGCAAGACCATGCCGAAATTTGAAACGGTCCAGGATGTGAGCGAGGCGACGTTCTGGGCGTACGACATTCCGGGTCAGCCGGGGGATTTTGCCGTCGTGCCGAGTCCCATGTTCCCGTACGATCAGAAGATGCACGAGGAAGCGGGCATGAAGGAGACCTTTGCCGCGCGCTACGAAGAGGGCAAGAGCTACGATAAGATCACGGTGGATATGCCGGCGCTCTTCTCGCTGCGCAAGGAGAAGTGGAACATCGAGCAGCCGGGGCTCTTAAAGCTCGAGGCGTAGGCCGATCAAAGACAATGAAACGCGGGAGCGCTGCATGTATGGATGCAGTACTCCCGCCTTTTTATATCCGGGAAGAATTTTGACAGTTCGTGCGCGGCCGTACGCCCCGGCGCTGCTGCAATGCGGCGCATTCGTGCAGCAGCCCATTTTACGGATCAGCGTTTCTTTTTGCGGTTCTTCTCGGGCACTTCCTTCAGACATGCCGCGAGCAGAATCTGGTTCGTGAGGATGTCGAGATGGTCGGGGGCGAGCGCTGCGCCTTCGTGCAGTGCGTGCCATGCACCCGCGTAGTCCTTGCAGCGTATCTGTGCGACGGCGAGGGCGCTGTAGGCGTCGGCATCCTGCGGCGATTGCCCCAGCGTCTGCCGGAATGCCGCGACCGCCTTGTCGGGCGTTCCGCCTGCAAGGAGCAGGAGCCCGTAGTTATACCGTGCGCGCACATCATTCGGTGCGATCTTTAGATAGCCCTCGTAGGCGCTGCGGGCTTCCTTTGTACGGCCCGCAGCGGCATGGGTGAGGGCGACGCCGAGGTAGGGGGCCGGGCGCTTTGCATCGCGCTTTTGCGCGGCGATAAAGTCGTCCATCGCCGCATCATAGGCGCCGCGGTGCAGGTAAACGAGTCCGCGGTAGATGTATGCGTCCGCGTCGGCCGCCTGCATGATGCGGTCGTTGGCCGCGCGCAGGGATGCATCGGAGCCGTCGGGGGCACGCGCGGCATCGCGGATCATGAGGATCTCCTGCCCGTAGTTTTTCCCGGGGACCGCCCAGACGCCGTTGAGTTCCGTCCAGCGCGCAAGCCGTCCGAAGATGTCGGGCCGGTTCGTACGGATGTGACCGTAGCGGGTGTCGACGATGGGCGTCGTCGGCGGCGCGGTGCGACTGTATGAGAGGAGATGCTGGATGTGGGCGCGGACTCCCGTGCGGATGTCGGGGAAGGAGAGTCCCTTTGCGCCGCCGCCCGTCGCGCCGAGTCCGCAGAAGTTGTTCTGCCGCCAGTCCACGTCGCCGCCGTAGGCGAAGAAGCCCGTCTCCTTATACGCCTGCGCGAGCGCCACGTCGGGGCGGATCCCTTCGTGCTGCGCCTCTTCGTAGTAAGTGTGCACGAGTTCCTGCGCGGTGCCCGTGAGCTTTGGCCGCGGATTCCTGCGCAGGAGATAGACGAGCATCTGCTCCTCGGTCGCCGCAGCCTCACCCGCGATCGTGACTTCCGCGGGGTTCGGCACGGCCATGCGGAGCGCGTCCGCCGGCTGCGGCAGAGAAAAGCGAAGGCCTGCGATCAGTTTTGCATCCGCCGCGTGTCCCTCCGGCAGTGCGGCGGGGAACTGCGGACGCGGGATGCGCACCGGCGCTTCGGCTGCGGCGGGCGTCGGGGCAGCGGCCTGTACTGCGGGCATGAGGAGGAGGGCTGCCGTGACGGCAAATGCGGCGGGGACGGCGGATGTAAACTGCATCATGACGATTCCTTTCCTGCGGCGGATGCCTTATTTCGTTCCGTAGATCAGCCCGCATCCGCGCAGCATGAAACGCACGGGCGCGGGCATCGGTATGTGCCGTTCGATGTTCGGGATGTAGGCGATGTCCGCGACGCCGTCCTTTTCCTTGAGATACGCGACGAATTCCTCCATGTCGCCGTACATGTCCCTGTTTCCGAACGTGTCCTGGAATGCGAAGGCGCCGCCCGGCCTAAGCACGCGCAGGGCCTCCTCGACGAGCAGGAATTTATCCTTCTGCGTGCGCACCTCGTGAAAGACGAAGTTGCTGATAGCGGCGTCGAAGCGGCCGTCGGGAAAGTCGAGCTTTGCCGCGTCTCCGTGTTGAAAATTGCTCCGCTCCGCAACGCCCTCGATCTCTGCGTTGCGCTCGCACTGCTCCTTGGCGTAGCCCCACATCGCGCCCCAATAGTCCATGCCCTGCACGCTTGCCGCGGGGAATCGCTTGGCCGCCGCGATGCTGAGCGCACCCGCCCCGCAGCCGATGTCGAGCACGGTGCCGCTGCCGTCCCACGCGAGATGATCGAGCAGGTAGGCATGGATGCGCCGCATGAGGCCGCCGCCCTCGAACGAGAAGACCCGGCGGCAGTAGAACATATAGAGTGTGGCGCAGGTTGCAAAAACGGCGAGAATCAGCGCGATGTAATAATACGCCGTGCGGCCGTCGAGGATCAGATAGAGCAGCGCGGACACCGCATAGAGTCCCGCGGTAATCATGCAGAATGTCTTCATCATCGGCCCGGAGATCCAGTTTCCATAGTTCGGCTTCATATCGTTTGCTCCTTTCACGTTGTTTCATCTGTGTGCAGGGCGGCGATGACCGCATCCACCTCGTTGTTGACGGCGGCGCGCAGTTCCCGCAGCGTATCGGAGAACGCGGCCTCGCGCACGCCGTAGGTGCGCTGGAGATCATATTCGAGCGGCAGCCATGTGCGGGGATCGCCCTCGTTGTGCGTGAGGACGGCCTCCATCCGGTCGAGCGCCCGGACGAGCCGCGCCTCCTCCGTTTCGCCTGCGTCCATCTCCCTAAAGAGACCGCGCACCTCGTCCCTGTACGGCGCGGGGAGCGCGTCGATCCACGCGTCGCGTAGGGCGTGCTCGCGCGCGCGGTCGGCCTCCGTTTTCTCAAAGGTCGGGATGTCGCCCGTGAAGACCTCGCCCATATCGTGCAGGAGGCACATGAGCAGGACGCGCATGAGATCCGCGGCAGGGAAACGGTCGCGCAGGAAATAGGCCATCAGCGCCATCCGCCAGCTGTGTTCGGCGACGCTCTCCTGTCGGCCGTCCTTCGTCCACGCATGGCGCGTACGCTCCTTGAGCCCCGCGATGCAGTGAACGACGGCAAGATACTCCTGCGTGGTCATAGCGGTCCCTTCTCCCTGTGATTGAAAACAACTTCATTATACCACAGCCGATGCGGGAGGGAAATGAGGATGAAATGAAAGTCGTTTGCCCTGCTTGTCAATGCGCCGCGCGTATAGTATGATAGGAGTCTGCATGGGGGGAATGCGTGTGACGAAGAAAATGGGCGTGCTCGGCCCGCCGGGAACGCACAGCGAGGCGGCGGCGCTCTATCTGAAGGAGCGGCTGCACTGCGCCGCGGAGATCGTCTGCTTCGGCGATATCGGCGAGTGTCTGCACGCGGCGGAGGCGGGCGCGGTGGACGCGGCGTTCGTCCCCGTGGAGAACTCGCTGGAGGGCGCGATCGCCGTGACGCTCGATATGCTCGCGCATTCGGATACGCTGCGCGTACGGCGCGAGGTCATCTGGCCCGTCCACAACTATCTCATGGGGCGCCGCGCCGCAGGGGAGATTCGCTGCGTCTACTCGCATGCGCAGCCGATCTCCCAGTGCCGCGACTTCCTCTTGCGCCGCTGCCCGCAGGCCGAGATCATCAAGACGGCGAGCACCGCGCGTGCCGCGGAGATCGTCGGGGCAGCGCCCCCGGATGCGGGCTGGGCGGCGATCTGTACGCGGCGCGCGGGGACGCTGCACGGACTCGTTGAGATCGCCGGCCAGATTGAGGACCGCGGCTCGAACTGCACGCGCTTCTTCGAGGTTGTGCGCGCGGGCGCCGTGCCGCCCCCCCCGGAGCCGCCGGATACCGTGCTGCTCATTTGCAGCATCGACGGATCGCGCGCAGGAGCGCTCTACGACGTGCTCGGCGAATTCGCACGTCGCGGGGTCAACCTGACGCGCATTGAGTCGCGGCCGGCACGGACAGAGCTCGGGGCCTACATCTTCTTTTTCGACCTCGACGCGCACGTTGGCGCGGATGCGCTGCAAGCGTCGATCGACGCCGTCGCGGCGCGGAGCGTCTGGCTGAAGGTCCTGGGGGCCTTTCCCGTGCATACGGCCGACATCTGAAGCATGCGCCGCACCCTGTCGATTGCCGCACTGATATTGATCTTTCTGGATACAATAAGGAGAAATGATTATGGTCGTCATTATGAATACGGATGCCACACAGGAGGACATCGCGGGCGTGATCCACGCCATCGAGGAAAAGGGCCTTGAGGCCAAGGTCATGGAAGGCGCACGGCAAAAGATCGTCGGCGTCATCGGGGACAAGACGCGGCTCGCCGCGACGCCGCTCGACGCCATGCACGGCGTCGAGACGACCGTCGCCATCTCGAAGAGCTACAAGCTCGCGAGCCGCGAGTTCCATCCCGCGCCGAGCGTGATCGACGTCGCGGGGATTGCGGTCGGCGCCGGGACTCCCGTCGTCATGGCGGGGCCCTGCGCCGTCGAGTCGCGCGCACAGCTCCTGGAGACGGCCGACATCATCGCGGCGGGCGGCGCGCAGTTCATCCGCGGCGGCGCATACAAACCGCGCACCTCGCCCTATTCGTTTCAGGGCCTCGAGGAGGAGGGGCTGAAGTACCTCGCCGAAGCGCGTGAACGGACGGGCCTGCGCGTCGTCACCGAGGTCACGGTCGTCGAGGCCGTGGACACCGTCGCCGCCTATGCCGATCTCCTCCAGATCGGCGCGCGCAACATGCAGAATTTCGGCCTCCTAAAGGCCGTCGGGCGCGCGGGCAAACCCGTCATGCTGAAACGCGGCCTCGCGGCCACCATCGACGAGTGGCTGAACGCGGCCGAATACATCATGAACGAGGGGAACCCGAACGTCATCCTCTGCGAGCGCGGCATCCGCACCTACGAGACCTATACGCGCAACACCTTCGACATCAGCGCGATCCCGGCGGTCAAGCATCTCTCGCATCTGCCGATCATCGCCGACCCGAGCCACGGCACGGGCAAGTGGCGCATGATCAAGCC
>CAUQAR010000028.1:0-14066 GCA_963515775.1 uncultured Selenomonas sp.
ACGGGAACTCGATGCCATTACGATGCAGGGCTATGCTTACGGCATGTATGAGGAGATTAAGCTGCGCCTCGAACTCCCGTCAGAGGAGGTCCTTCCTGAAGCGCTTGGCAGGCTCACTCTCGCCCTCGGTCCCGGCGGCTATGCTCCGCTCGCCCCGCACCGCCCCTTTTACAACGAAAATGGTCTGACGTTCCGCCGCGATGTGTTCGTCGGCGAGACGCTCCCGCTCACGATGCCGGAGGGCAGCGACCGTTTCTATGTCGGATGCTACGCGGAGAAAGGTTTCCTTTCGGAAAAGGGAGACATGATGACGCAGTATCGTTATGACGATCTCTTCGCACAATACGGACACCACGATTTTACATTTGATTTCCAAAAGGCGCGGGAGGCACGGGGAACCGTTCACATCGAAGTGCCTGAGGGACGGGAGGTTGTTCTTCCCGTCGCCGGCTCACATGTCCTGCAGGAGTGCAGGATCGCGACATCGTCCACCACAGAAAATTTTTTACTCGGTTAATGGGCATTCAGCAATTTCCGTCTCAGCGAGAATGCATCGCTGACATCGGAGGATACCTTTGCCGTCGGCACGCCGATCCTCCTCGGACACAGCCCCCGGCGGAAGAAACTCGTGCTGAACATCCTCGTGGACGCCCTCTCTTGGGCGGCGGCACGCCTGCGTTTCCCGGCATGTATGCCGCGCATCGCACAATTTTTCTCACGCGGCGTCATCTTTGACCAAAACTTCTCCACGTCTGAGCACACGCATCCCGCGCTTCCCGCCATCGAGACGGGCCGTTACCCGCAGCGCATCCACATCTTCAATGAAAAGGACAGCCACGAACTGCCGCTCGATATACCGACGCTCTCGGAGCAGATGCAGGCGCTCGGCTACTACTGTGCGGTTCCCATGGGGAGCGGGTTTGGCATCTATAACGGCATCATGCGCGGCTATGACCGCATCATATCGGAGTCGTGGCGCGCCCCCGCCTACGAGGGCGCCGATCGGACGATCCGGCAGATCGAGGCGCTCGGCGAAACGGATCAGTTCCTCTTTCTGCATGTGATGGACGTGCACCCTTGGGATGCCAAGGACTTTAAGTTCGACGCTTCCGTCGAATCACATCTATCGCTCAAAGACCGTAGATTCATTCCGGGCAAAGACCGCACGGCGAGTGTCCGCCTCATCCCGGCAAAGATTTATCAGGAAGAATTTTGGGCGAGTCTCAGGAATGTAGACCGCAACATTGGCGGACTGCTCGAATACATCGCCGCACACTACGATGAGAATGAATACATCGTAAACCTTTACAGCGATCACGGTTTGCCTGCTTTCGGCAAGGCCGACATAGACACCCGTTTCGATTTCGCGCGCGAGTTCCAAACGAGCGCGACATGGATGATCCGAGGCGCAGGAGTCCCCGCACGGGGTATCGTGGATGAGCTGACAAGCATCGTCGATATCTACCCGACCCTCGGTCATCTCTGTGATTTCCCGATACCGGAGGATATCGACGGAAATCTGCCCGCGGTATTCGGGGGAAAAGAGCGGGATGTCGTATACAGTGCTCTGACATTCCCCGGACAGACGTTCAAGTTCGCCGTGCGGTCAAAGACGCACGCCTTCCGCCTTGAAACGCGGGACGTCGTCGACGAGGACGGCACGGTGGACTTCGCCGATGCACGCGTCGGCATTTATCCGCGCGGGTACGAGTGGAAGGAAGGGTGCGAAGAGGACAGTGACGAACTGCGCGCGTTCTTCTACCCGCGCGCGAGAGAATTCGTTCGTCCTATTGCAAACAACGGGGAATACTGGCCGTCGATGAGAAAGGCGCGCCCCGAATGGTTCTCGGGGGCGTGAGATGCGACCTTTGCGCACAGCGTTGTCATATCGTCGAATGCTTCGTTTGACGCAGGTCTTAACTGCGCCGGCGCTTGCATTCTCCTCATTCCTAGCTGTGCATCAAAGCTTGCGCCTCACTCAGGTTACGACACGAGGGCGGGATTCTCACGCCGGTTCCACTTTACAAAGGAAAGGGAAATAAAACATGGATGTCAAAGATTTCATCAGCACGCTCGGCGCCGAATTCTACGCGGGGGTGCCGGACTCAAAGCTTCGGCCGCTCGTCGATTACCTCATGGAGACCTACGGCAGCAAGAGCCCCGCGCATATGATCGCGGTGAACGAGGGCAGTGCCGCCGCGCTTGCCGCGGGCTACCACCTCGCGACTGGGAGGACGCCCGTCGTCTATATGCAAAACAGCGGACTCGGGAACATTGTCAATCCCCTGCTCTCGCTCCTGCACGAGGAGGTCTACGGCATTCCGTGCATCTTCGTGATCGGCTGGCGCGGCGAGCCGGGGCTGCACGACGAGCCGCAGCATCTCGTACAGGGCCGCCTCACGGAGCCGTTGCTTGAGACGATGGGAGTAAAGACCGTAGTACTCACGCAGGACACGACGCCCGCAGAACTCGCTCGCACGATGGAGGAGCTGCGCCCGCATCTCGCGGCGGGCGGACAGGCGGCGCTGCTCGTGCGCGAGGGCGCGCTCTCGCATGCAAAGCAAACATATAAGAATCCCTTCCCCATGCGACGCGAGGAGGCCATCGCCGCCATCCTCGATGCTGTCGGGGATGCCGTCATCGTCGCAACGACGGGCAAGACGGGCCGTGAGCTCTTTGAGCTGCGCGCGGCGCGCGGTGAGGGGCATGCCCATGACTTCCTCACCGTCGGCTCGATGGGACACGCGAGTGCCATTGCCCTCGGCATTGCGCTCCACCGCCCCGACCGCCGCGTCGTCTGCATCGACGGCGACGGTGCGGCGCTCATGCACATGGGCGCGATGGCGACCATCGGCACGGCGGCACCCGAGAATCTCGTCCACGTCCTCCTCAACAACGAGGCGCATGAATCCGTCGGCGGTGCCCCGACCGCCGCCGCTGGCGTCAACTTCCTGCATGTCGCACACGCCGTCGGCTACGGCGTAACCCGCAAGGCGCACGATGCGGATACCCTCGCCCGTGCGCTTGCAGAGATCAAGGACCGGCATGAACTGACCCTGCTCGAGGTCCGTGTCGCCATCGGCGCGCGCGCCGATCTCGGCCGCCCGACGACGTCGCCGCGCGAGAACCGTGCGGCGCTGATGCGGACGCTACGGCAGTAGAATATACCGAGGTTTTCCCGATACAAAGTGAGGCTGCTGCACGTTGATGTGCAACAGCCCTTTTGATATGCAGAATATCATCATGATAGATCATGCGAAATATTTTCACTGACAGTGCTGTGAGAATGTCGTATCCTCTGAATGTGAATGTTATTCGTTTTTAAGGAAAGGCCGATATGTCCGGCCTTTCTTTTCATGATCTTCGAGAGAAAGGAGCCCCCGTGCATATCCGGCATATCCTCACCGCACCGCCCGCCCTCGCAGTGCTGCTGGCTCTCGTTGCGCTCTGCGCGGTCTCGGCGGGCAGCGTCGCGGTTCCGCTGTCCGATACGATCGCCATCGTCACGGCGAAACTAACAGGTGCCGAACCGCTCACAGATCCTGCGGTGACGGATATCATCTGGGAGCTGCGCGTGCCGCGCGTGCTTCTCGCGATGGCGGCGGGGGCGGGTCTTGCGCTTGCGGGCGTCGTCATGCAGGCCTCGGTGCAGAATCCGCTCGCAGAACCGTTCATCCTCGGTATCGCCTCGGGCGCATCCGTCGGCGCGACGCTCGCGATTCTCCTCGGCTCGGCGGCGATTCCCTTCGGCGTGCCGGGCGCGGCGTTCGCCGGAGCCATCCTCGCGACGCTTGCCGTCCTCATGCTCGCAGGCATACACCGCCGCGTCTCGACCGTGAAACTCGTGCTCGCGGGCGCCGCCATCAGCGCGCTCTGCGTCGCCGCAACGAACTTCATCGTCTACATGGCGGCGGATGCGGAGGGCATGCAGTCCGCGGCGTTTTGGACGATGGGCTCGCTCGCGGATGCAAAATGGCGCAGCCTCTTCCTGCCCGTCCTCGTCGTCAGCGCGCTCGCCGTCTATTTCCTCTCGCAGCTGCGTACGCTCGACGTGCTCCTCCTCGGCGAGGAGCTGGCGACGACGCTCGGCATCGATGCGAGCGCGAAACGCCGGCGCTATATGGCGCTGCTCGCGCTCTTAACGGGCGTTCTCGTCGCGACCTGCGGCATCATCGGGTTCGTGGGGCTTGTCGTGCCGCATCTCGTGCGCGCCTTCACGGGCGCCTCGCACCGGCGTCTGCTCCCGGCGGCGCTCCTCATCGGCGCCATCTTCCTCATCGTCGCCGACCTCATCGCGCGCACACTGCTGCCGTCGGGAGATCTCCCCATCGGCATCATCACGGCGCTCATCGGCGCGCCGCTCTTCATGAAACTGCTCTTTGGCAGCGGCGGGAACTTCGGAGGCTGATATGAAGGAGATTCGCATTGAGGGGCTGAAATTCCGCATCGGCGCGAAAGAAATCCTGCACGGCATCTCGGCCGTGCTCCCCGCCGACCGGTTCGTCGCGCTCCTCGGCCCCAACGGCTGCGGCAAATCCACCCTGCTGAAACACCTCTACCGCGTGCATAAAATCCAAGAGGGCGCGGTTACGTTCGACGGCACGCCGATCGCGGACATCCCGCTGCGTGCGGCGGCACAGGAAATCGGCGTCATGGGACAGTTCCACGCGGTGGATTTCGACTTTTCCGTAGAGGAGATTGCGCTCATGGGGCGCGCCCCGTACAAGGAGAGTTT
The DNA here is from genome assembly GCA_963515775.1 of uncultured Selenomonas sp. Classification (GTDB taxonomy): domain Bacteria; phylum Bacillota; class Negativicutes; order Selenomonadales; family Selenomonadaceae; genus Centipeda. The sequence goes on from CAUQAR010000028.1 coordinate 4,736, forward strand.
TGAGGAGGATACGGCGGCGGACTTCGCCCTCGTCCACACGGCGCTCGAGAAGGTCGGCATGGCGGACGCGGCGGCGCGCAGTTTCAACGAGCTCTCGGGCGGCGAACAGCAGCGCGTCATGCTCGCGCGCTGTCTCGTGCAGGAGCCGCAGTTGCTCATCCTCGACGAGCCGACGAACCACCTCGACGTCAGGTACCAGCTGCATTTGCTGGAGCTCGTCAAAGGCCTCGGCATCGGCGTCATCGCGGCGCTCCACGACCTCAACCTCGCTTCGATGTACGCCGATCTCCTCGTCGTGATGAAGGCGGGGCAGATTGTAAAAATCGGGACGCCGCATGAGGTCATCACGGAGGAGATGCTGCAAGGCGTCTACGGCGTTGCGGCAAATGTCGGCTATGATGCGGCGGGGCTGCCGCTCGTCGACTACCGTACGAGAGCGTACGCGCCATGAGACGCCGTCTCTCCGCCGCGCTCCGCCTCCTGCCGCTCCTTCTGATCTCCGCGCTCGTCCTCTTTCTCTCCTATACCGGGGGACGCGGGACCGAGATGCCGGGAGATACGGGAGGTGGCGAGACATTTGTCACGGCAGACAGCGAGGGGCATCCGGCGGCGTTCACCCTCGCGCATGTGCCGGCACGCGTACTCGTCACCTACCCGGGCGCGACGGAGCTGATGATCGACCTCGGCATCCAGAGCCGCATCGTCGGTACGATCGCGCCGTACGGTCAGGAACCGCCCGCCTACAGGGATGCCTACGCCGCCCTGCCGATGCTCGGCGCTCCCTATGTGCCGAGCCGCGAGGAGGTGACGGCGCTGCGCCCCGACCTCATCATCGGCTGGTCGCATCACTTCACACCCGATGCGCTCGGCGACGTGCACAACTATTTCCGCAAGGGCATCGGCTGCTACATCGTCCCCGCCACCGTGCGCAAGGGGCGCCCGACGCTCGAAGGAACCGTCTATCCCTTCATCGAGGACATGGGGCGCATGTTTGCAGTGGAGGAGCGTGCCGCCCTCTATGCCGCGGGGCTCAAAGAGCGCGTCGCGGCGGTTGAGGCGCGCACGCGCGCGCGCGGCAGGAGATACACGGCGATGATCTTGCAGGCGCACGGGAGCAGTCTCTACAGCCTCTACGGCCCCGCCTACATCATCGACGACATCGCAAGGAAGGCCGGCGCGGACAATGTGACCGCGCGACAGCTCCGCGGCGTCGGCCCCGAGCGCGTGCTCGGCTTTGCCCCCGACGTCGTTATCTATGTGAACCCGAAGGACATCTCCGCCGAGGAGGCGCGCGCCGAACTGCGCGCCGACCCGAACCTGCGGAACATGCGGGCGATCCGCGAGAACCGGATCATCGTCGTGGGGTTCTCCGACGTGAACAACGGAAACGGGCGTACCGTCCATGCGCTTGAAGATATTGCCGCGGGGCTGGATGCCCTCGCGGATGAGAGAATTGGGAGGATTCATCATGAAGAATAATGTACTGCGCGGCCTCATTGCAGGCGCACTGACCGCAGGCGCGGGGCTCTACGCGCCGGCACACACCTACGCCGCCGATACGGATAGTGCGGCGCTGGAGAGCTATACGCTCGACGATGTCATCGTCACCGCGAGCCGTAGCGACACGCAGATCGCGGATGTCCCCGCCGACGTTACGCTCATTAGCGCCGCGCAGATCGAGCGCGGCAACTATAAGAGCGTCTCCGACGCCCTCCAAGGAGCAAACATCAATGTCGTGAAGAAGGGCTTTGCCGCCTATCCGATCATCAACGGCGACTCGCGCGTGCTCGTCATGGTCGACGGGAAAAAGGTCAACTGGGATCATCTCATGGTCAGCGGCGACGACAACGCGGTCAACGTGGATCAAGTGCCGATGGAAAACGTCGAACGCATCGAGATCGTGCGCGGGCCGAACTCCTCGCTCTACGGCGAGCGCGCCGTCTCGGGCGTCATCAACATCATCACGAAGCGCGCCAAGACGGGCAAGCCGACCGGCTCGCTAAACATGCAGCTCGGCGCGTGGGGCGAAAAGCGTGCAGGCATCTATGTCAGCGGCGGCGACGCAAAGAATACGATCAAGGTGAGCGCGGCACATGAGCGACGCCGTGATTTTCGTTATCGGAACGCGAACGGCGATACGCGCACGTTTGGCAACAGCGATATAAAGCACACGGATTATACCGTCGGCTTTGATCACATTATGGGCAGCGACCGCCTGAGCTTTGACTTTTCGCGGCATGAGGCGGACGACGGCTACGGTATCTTCTTGAGCGATCCCAAAACGGGAGAACCGAGGTACACCGGCCGTCAAAGCATGGTAGACACCGCCTACGGCGTCACTTATATGTTCGGCTCCGAAAAGGACGGCGAGGGTACTTTCCTACGCTATTACCGCAGCGAATCCAGAGCCGACGCTCCATTTGACGCTCCTTACACCCACAAGCTCGGCCGCAATAGCTTTGAAGGACAAAAGCTCTGGATGCTGAGTGATAAGAATATGCTTGTCGGCGGATTCCTTTGGGCACGGGAAAGCATCCACGAAAGCAACAACGGCACGATGGATGCCGCAGCGACCACCAAGGCACTCTTTGCTGAGGATGACTGGCAGCTCGGCCGCGGCTATTCGCTGAAGCTCGGGTCGCGCTACGAACACCACAGCGACTATGGCAGCGATGTCGCCTCACATATCAGTATCAATAAAAAATTTGGACGGAATACGCACGCCTATATCTCATGGGGGCAAGCAGTCAACAACCCGACACTCAAGATGCGTTATGCGGACACCCCGTACATGAAGGGCAATCCGAACCTCAAGCAGGAAAAATCGCAGACCTATACGCTCGGTGCGGAGAGTCAACTCTCGCGCAAGTGGAACGTCTCGGCAAGCATCTATAAGAGCAAAGTGAAAGATGCACTCAACTGGTCGTGGAACGTTTACACGCGCTATTACAATGTGGACAATGAGGATCGCCGCGGCATGGAGCTGAGCGCGCGTTATCGCGCGAGCGACGTGTGGACGGTGCGCGCCGCTTACAGCTATGCGCGTGTCGAATCCACGGATACGAGCAAAAACTATCTCTCCACGAATACGCGCCCGAACGGGTACAACCTCGGACTCTCCTATACGATGAACCGTTGGAGCGCTGATGCCGACCTGAACTACGTCACGGGGCGGAGCACAGAGCGCTTCACCGATGCGCGCTACTTAACGCTCGACCTCGGTGTGAACTATCAAGTCAGCGATGCGTTCAAGGTCTATCTAAAGGGCTACAACCTCACGAACGAAGCCTATGAATCCATCGGGATCGGCTTCGGTGCGCCGCTCGGCGCCTACGCCATGCCCGCGCGTCACTTCGTGCTTGGCGCGACGTATAACTTCTAAGGACGCAGAGACTTGCCCGTAACGTTCAAGTCTGTTATAATGAGCATAGAAAGAACGTCCCTCGGGCGGCATCTTTCCAAAATCAGCTTGTTATTTTAAAGAATAACCGCTCAACCTGGCCAGAAGGGCGGTTTCACAGCAAATCCCCGTACAGGAGCTCCCGTACGGGGATTTTTGTATGTTAGCAGTATTTTTTCACAGCAATACACCAAGGCCGCGTACCCGTCGCAGCCTTGGTGACGCGGAAGTTTGGATGCATAGCTAGGAACTCCGGCAAACGCGAGGAAGGCGTAGACACAAAACTACGTCGACGAAGCGTTTGCCAAAAATGACGACGCTAGGCGCTAAAATCCCGTATATTATCACGGCAACCTAAGTGAGGCGCTAGCTTTGATGCACAGCTAGGAATGAGGAGAACACAAGGGAGTCGTAGTTATTCGCTACGTCGACCGCAGTGTTCGACGATATGACACCGCTGAGCGCAAAGATAGCGCCTCACGTCTCCTCTTTGATGGCGTCCGCAACCACCGCCGCCTTCGCCGTCCCCTCATCCACGCCCGTGACGTTGACGTTCTTCGTGACCTTCGCGTCGTAGGTTTCGCCGCGCATGATTTCGGCAAGATCCACGCCCGTGGTCTCCTTGATGGTCTGGAAGGTCTTGGCCATGACGATGGGGACGTTGTCGGCCATCGGGCCCATCGCGCCGGTGCCGGTGCCGCCGCCGATGATGGAGACGTTACCGATGCGCTCCATGGGCTTTGCGACTTCGGCTGCGACCTTCGGCAGGATCTCGACGACCATCTGCGCCATCGCTGCCTTGCCGTATTTCTTGAGGGCTTCGGCCTTGCGGTCCATGGCGGCCGCTTCGGCTTCGCCCCTCGCCTGGATCGCGGCGGCTTCCGCCTCGCCCTTGGCCTTGATACCCGCAGCCTCCTGCTCGGCGGCATAGCGTGCGGCGGCTGCCTGCGCTTTCTGCGCCTCGGCGGCGCGCTCCTGCTCGTAGAGGGCAGCCTCAGCGTCGCGCTGGCGCTTGGCAAGCTCCGCGGATGCCTTTTGCTCGACGGCGTATTTCTCGGCGTCCGCCTGCTTTTGAATCTGCGCGGCGAGTTCCTGCTCGCGGACGGAGACTTCCTGTTTCTTCAGCTCTTGGTCGCGCTCGGCCTTGGCGATCTGCGCGTTGACGGTCGCGGTCTGGATGGATTTTTGTTGTTCCTGCGCCTGGATCTCGTAGGCGGCGTCGGCCTCAGCACGCTTGATGTCGGAGGCCTTCTTGAGCTCCGCCTGCCGGATGGCAAGGTCGGTGTTGCGCTGGGCGATCTCGAGGTTTGCCTGCACCTGCGCGTCGTTGGCTTCCTTCTGCGCCTGCGCTTTGGCGACGGCGACGTCGCGCTCTGCTTCGGCGCGCGAGATGGCGGCGCGTTTTTTGATGCGCGCGGTGTTGTCGGCACCGAGGTCGACGATGAGTCCGTTGTCGTCGGTGACGTTTTGGATGTTGCAGGAGATGATCTCGATGCCGAGTTTTTTCATGTCCTGCGCGGCCTTGATGACGACCTGATCGGAGAAGCTGTCGCGGTCGGTGTTAATCGCCTCAAGCGTGAGCGTGCCGATGATCTCGCGCATGTTGCCCTCGAGGGAGTCCTGCAGGTCCTTTGCGATCTCGGCTGCGGTAAAGTTGAGGAAGTTGCGCGCGGCGAGCTGGACGCTCTCCTCATCGCGGCCGACCATGACCTTGGCGACGGCATCGACGTTGACGTTGATGTAGTCGTTGGTCGGGACGGAGGTCTCGGTCTTGATATCGACGGAGATCTGCCCGAGGAAGAGCGTATCCATGCGCTCGAGGAACGGGATGCGGACGCCGCCCTGCCCGATGAGGATGCGCGGCGTGCGCTTCAGTCCCGAGATGATCAGCGCCGTCGACGGGGGCGCCTTGACATAGGCACAGACGATGCCGACGCCGAGGACGACGAGTAGGATCGCTGCGATGATAATGCCTGTTGTAATCATAAAATCTGTCATAGGGCTGCGGTGCAAATTGCGCCGCGCTCACCTCCTCCGGATGAAAAATGAATGCTTTTGGACGGCTTGGGGATCTGTTTCGCGCCGCTGCGCCCCGTATCTCGTTATGGTGGCGCAGCGCTGCGCGGCGCGAAAAGCCCGCGTCGCGCCGCTAAAAAGGGAGGCCCGCACAAGCGACGCGGCCTCCCTTAGTATATCATGAAATTCTTAGTATATCATTATTTATTCGCAAATGTCCCGCAGACGAACCGATCGAACAGGATCAATACGAGCACGAACACACCGAGGCCGAGGTACTCGGCCGTCGCCGCGAAATCGCCGCCCACGAGACGCAGCGGCTCCTCCCCGCCGCCGCCCGAGACGGAGACGACGATGAGTCCCGCGAGCAGGACGCCGATGATGGATTCGCCGACGATGAGGCCCGAGGCGAAGAGCGTTCCGCGGCGGCGCGCCTCGGTCGCCTCCGCCGCACCGCGCGCGGCCTGAATACGCCGATTGATGAAGTAGCCGAAGATCGCGCCGACGATGAGCGGTGTCTGCACCGCAGGCGGCAGGTAAATGCCCATGCCGACCGCAAGCGGAGGCAGATAGAGGCTGCGCGTCATGCGCTTTAAGGAGACGTCGGCGAGCACGAGCAGGACGCCGATGCCGATGCCCATGTAGATGTACTCCCACGCGATCTGCCCGGAGAAAATGCCCTGCGCGATCGTCGTCATGAGGACGGCCTGCGGGGCCGCGAGCGCCTGCGCGGGATCCATATCGGGCCGCGGGAGCGCGCCCGTGAAGCCGTACGCTTCATAAAGGAGGTTCAGCACGGGCGCGATGACGAACGCGCCGACGACGCAGCCGAGAAGCAGCGCCACCTGCTGACGCCACGGCGTCGCGCCGACGAGGTAACCGGTCTTGAGATCCTGCATGTTGTCGTTCGAGATACAGGCGATCGCGAGGATGATGCTCGTGGTGAAGATCGCCGTCGCCGTCGCGAATTTTTCCCCGCCCGGCAGGTCAAAGACGCCAAACGAGGAGCAGAGCGCGTACATGACGAGCGAGGCGACGATGATGCCGAGGATGCCGATGCCCGAGATCGGGCTGGACGATGTGCCGACGAGTCCCGCCATATAGGCGCAGGCGGCGGCAACGAAGAAGCCCATGAGCACTGCGATGAGGACGCCGACGATGACGATGGAGACGAGCTGACTCATTGGCAGCGTCTCCGGCGCGACAAAGGCATAGAACACGCCGAGCAGGCCTGCGGTCGTCACCGCGAACACGAGCAGGATCGAGCGCAGCGACATATCGATATCCATGCGGTGCAGCTTCTGTTCTTCCTGCGGCATACGCATCATACGCAGCGACTCGCGAATGCCGTCGATGACGGGGCTCGCGAGCGTGATCAGCGTCCAGATCGCCGCGACACCCATTGCGCCCGCGCCGATGAAGCGCACTTTGCTGCGGTAGACATCGTTCGCGAACTGCTGCATCGTCATGCCGTCCGGCAGCGGCAGAACATTCGTAAAGTACGGCACGAAGACGCCCCACGCGATCAAGATACCGACCAGAATCGCGATTCCACTCCCGATCCCGATGAGGTATCCCGCGCCGACGAGCGCCGACGAGTAACCGAGCGGCATCTGCGTCATGCCCCTACCGACGCTCGCCCAGACGGTGAACGTGCTCGTGAGCACTTGAAAACCGCTCGTACACAGAGCGATAACACCGCCAATGATGCTGCCGGAGAAAATTTCCCTAAGGCTCGTCCCCGCCGACTGCCCATCGACCGTCTCCTTCGCGCCCGCCTTTAAAATCTCTGCGGCCGCGAGTCCCTCGGGGTACGGCAGGTCGCTGTGCACGACCATCGCGCGGCGCAGCGGAATGGTAAAGAGAACGCCGAGGCATCCGCCACATGCAGAGACGAGCAGTGTCTGCCAGAACTCAAATCCCTGCCAGTAGCCGATCATCAACATGCCGGGGATGATGAAGATGATGGCGGAGAGCGTCCCCGCCGCCGATGCCTGCGTCTGCACCATGTTGTTCTCGAGGATGTTCGCGTCCTTCGCCATCTTCAGCACCGCCATCGAGATGACCGCGGCCGGGATCGCCGAGGAGAACGTCAGGCCGACCTTCAGCCCGAGGTACACATTCGACGCGGTGAAGATGATCGTCAGAATCGCGCCGAGCACCATCCCGCGGAGCGTGAGTTCAGGCAGGCGCAAGTCGTGCCGCATAAACTCCGTTTCTTCGTGCTTCATACACACATACTCCTTTTTTCATTTTTTCAAAAACTTTTTACATTATAGCATAGATTGCCGCCATGTAAAAGAAACGCAGGTCCCGGGCGAGCGGTATACAAAAAACGCCGCATCGCGCATGAAAACGGATGCAGCGGCACGCCTCAGCCCTTGACGAGCAGCGCGTATTTTTCACGTTCCTGCTGCGGCACTTGCAGCACGTCCATGGCCCGTTCCAAGGAGACATGCAGATTGTTCATGAGATTGCGCAGAGACGCCGTGAGCATGCTTTCCGCACCCTCCTCACGTCCCTCCGAGCGCCCCTTCTCCATGCCTTCCCGCATGCCGCGCTCCTCGGCTTCCTCTTTCCAGACCTTGCGGGCAAGTTCCTCATCCCATTTGAAGCTGACCATGTGAAGCACCTCCTTTTGCCGTGTTTCTGTAAAATAATCCGCTAAATAATCGTTTTCGATACAGTATGCGATACTCTCCGTAACGGCATCCTCGATGGTATGCCCCGCGCGCATCAACGCCCTCACATGCGCGACGAATACACTATAGCTGTGCAGCGCCCGGCTGCGCGTGAGGATCTCATGCGCAGCATCGTCGTTGATATTGTATACGCGCACGCAGAGTTCGAGCGGCGCGGACCGCCCGCCGAAGGCATCCGAAAGCTGCAGCGTACGCATTGGTTCTTCGTATTTTTCCCCGTTGTAAAAAACGTAAAACTCCGGCGTGGGGAGCGGCACCAGCGCCTCACGATAGACCACCTCACGGCGCACTTCCTTCTGAATAGAGATGCGCGATGTACCACAGCATCCGCAGCGGCATATTCTCGCTGATGGAACTCTGATGCTCAATGAGAATGATGTGCTTATCTTTTACACGAAAGCTCAGATCGTTCTTGATGCTGCTGAACACCGCGCTGCGCAGCGTCGTATCCACAATGTCCGCGGGGACGGCCGGTTCTCCCGTCAGTGCCTCGTAGAGCTCCGCCAGTCGGCCCTTGTTGCGGAATATATCGCGAAAGAGGGAATCCTTATAGATGCGCCTTACCTTCATAAAACATCCTCCGTCGCTCTTATTATACTATGGATGCCGCCGGTTCGGCAAGGCCGGCGTACGGGAATCTCCCGCGGGACTTGTTTAACGCGCGGCGTTCCGGAGAACACAAGGGAAGGCGCCTTCTTCACGAAACCTCAACCATTCATGCCGCCTCCGGTAGGGGCACGGCGCCGCCGTGCCCTCCTCCGATCTATGCGCGCTGATCAATAGGCTGTGTATATGAGGAGAACGGCGCGCACTCTCACCCCTCCATATCAATACAATCAAAAAGGACTCCCACACATTCATGTGCAGCAGTCCTCTTTGATTGCGTATCTTAGCCCGCCACGGCGACCTCGACGAGGGGGAGGGCGCCGTCCGTGATGCACTCTTTTGTCACGGTAACGCGGCGCGGGGCGGTCTCGCGCGGGATGTCGAACATCACGTCGAGCATGACCTCTTCGATGATGCCCTTGAGGCTGCGCGCCCCCGTCTTGCGCTCGATGGCCTTTTTCGCAACGGCGCGCAGCGCGTCCTCGGTGAAGACGAGCTCGACGCCGTCCATGGCGAGCAGCTTTTCATACTGACGTACGGGCGCGTTGACCGGCTCGGTGAGGATGCGCAGGAGCGCGTCCTCGTCGAGCGTTTCGAGCGTGCAGAT
>CAUQAR010000029.1:0-13715 GCA_963515775.1 uncultured Selenomonas sp.
CGCATGATGTCCGCGCACAACGCCCGGAATCGTATCGTACATATAATAGACGCGCTTGATGCGAAACGGGATGTCGCTGAATTCTTCTAAAGCAACGAGCATCCCGCGGTCGTCGCCGTGCGGCTGAAACACATATTTGACGATCTGCATAGAACATTCCTTATTCTTTATTTAGGAGGTAAATTCTTCCCTGCCATCTACCAATTTTTTAAGCTCGTGAAGGTCAACGTCTTTTTTATGACAGAAATATTGCCTTCCCATGAACCAATTTCTCAAGCTGACGCGGATCGACATTTTTTAGATAGCTATATCGCTCTCTAGCATGCTTCTTCATGATGTCTGCTTCATGCTCCATTTGGATATCGCAAAAAGTTTTCCCGGGATGATCTGCCAGAAAGTGTTTTCTTGCCGCACGCAGCTCTTGGTTTTTTCTCTCAATCATATCAAAACAGGCACCGAGACCCACACTCAGACGCTCCCGCCATTCTTCTGACAATCCTGTGGATATCCCGGTGCCGTACTCATACCATATGAAATTCTGATTCCAAAATCCAATCTCTATATCGTCGGCAATCATCATGATATATACACAATCCTCGCCATAAATGATTGTATCGGCGATCCCCCGCGTATACGCAGTGACGAGCCTCCGCTCTCCCACAAATACCGCGCCGAGAATATAGTCTGAATAAAGCAAACATGCTTTTTTTATTGCAGAAAAGTCCTTTTTCTCATACGGTTCTAGATCGACCGGTTTCATTAGATCGAGGATCTGATATACCTCATCCCCCTTATGATAGTAACATGCACGCCCAAACGCAACGCGATAGCCTTCCTCCTTCATAAAGCTGAGCATATCCGTCAGCACCGTATCGCTGTATAGATAGTCCCCCGGCGATATGAGTTTGACATAATCGCCGTGCGCCGCCGTTAGGACATTGAGCGCATTGTGCACAGTCCCTTGATTCTGCTGGCTGCATATGATTCTAAAGTCCAGAAAGCCTCGTTCGAGCAGCCATTGTTCAACTTCTTCCTTACGAAACTCCTCTGTGCCGTCGTCCCCGATGATGATTTCTATCGTGCAGCCCTTTTGGCGTATGATGGATGTGAGTGTGATAAAGAGTTTATCATAATCCGGATGGTATGTGAGGACGCCCACCGTAACGTCATATGTTTTCGACGTTGGAAAGAGTCGCTCGGCCCAATCAAGTCCATAGAGGATGTTGACACCCGCATCGGCGGCAGCTTCCGCGCACGCGGAAGATACGTCTTCCTTCGTCGTGACGAGGTCATCCGAGCGCCGCAGCAGTTCCCCCGATTCATGCGCCGCATACACATGAGTCAACACCGTCGGCGCATCGTCTCCGCGTGCCGTGAGTAGGCTACTGAGCTCCTCAATGCAAGGATCGATGTCCCCCTCCGGCGGAATGTCCAGTAGGAGGGCAACTTTATCCTTCGCACTGTACGCGGTCAGATATTCCCGAAAGACCTTCCGCCAGATCGCTTCGGGAGATGTCATGTCCGGGACAAAATAATAGATGCGATATCCTCGCTGTTGCAGCGCTTCAAGTGTCTGCACGATCTCGTTGGCGCCGCTGCCGGCCGCTTCCTCCGGCACGTCAAATTTTTCGGCAAACAGCGCCGCATCCCCTTGCAGGAGCGGCATGTTGTTCCGAATCTTCTCCTCCGGCCAGTGCCACCATCGGATCCGGCGCAGCCGCGCTATGGTCGCTTCGTCAAAGCGATACCGCACGATACGCAGTGGATTTCCCTCGACAACCGCATAGGGCGGTACGTTCTCCGTGACGATGCTGCCCGGCCGAATGACGGCGCCGCTGCCGATGTGTACGCCGCCGAGAATCGTCACGTCGTTGCCGATCCACACATCGCTCCCGATGATGATCTGCTTTTTCCCCGCACGACACGCATATTCCGATAGATCGCCGATCGGCATGACGTCGTCAAAGGCATAGGTCGTCGTACAGTGCTCCGACATCTGCCGCATGTCCATGTCGAAGGTCACGCGCCGGCCCAGCGTCGTATACCGGCCGATCAGCACATGCACGTCGCTGCCGTCCGATATGACTGTGCCGTCGAGCAGATAGGAGCCCGCGCCTGCCGTCAGCAGCGTATGATCGCGATCGAGATTGACCTTGCGGACATGATGCGCCCTGTCGTCGAGTACGATCTGAAAGTCCACGTCCCATTCCTCCCCTCTGTCCCTATTACTGAATCCATCTCCGTGATATAACCTATATCGAAAAATATGATTCGTTTCTAAAAACAGCGCCCCATCGAGATCATCCGCGCGATCCGTGTGTGCGGAGTGCCGGAAGGAGCATCAGTGCGGCGATGCTGTTGACGGCCCCCTCGGCGAGAAGTCCGGGGGCGGAAGCAAGTGCGGCGGTATAACTGCCATAGAGGACGGCGCCCGCAAGGGTATAGGCCGCCGCCATCCAGATACTCGATGCCGCGAGCGCCGTGACGAGCCGCATACGGCCTGCCGCGCCATGCTGCGGCCGCGCGATACGCCGCACAAGCTCCGCCATGCCGTACTTGATAACGAGCGTGGGGATGACCCAGAGGGCAAATCCGCCGAGGAGATCCGCGAGCGCCGATCCGAGACAGGCCGCGGTCAGCGCAGCACGTCGCGGCGCGCGCAGGGCGAGCAGGAAGATCACCGCGTCGCCGAGATGCGCGTAGCCGAGCGGAATCGGAATGTGCGGCACGAAGGTTGCGAGAAAGACAAGCGCCGTCATGAGCGCGGTAAAGACAATGTCACGCGTTTCAAACTGCGGGGCTTTTTCATTCGATGATGCCATGATCTCTCCTTTTGATATACCATAGCACATATAGTATTAAAATACAATGTGCCAGCAGAGTAAAACAAACGACCTCCCCCACCCAAACCGGATGGAAGAAGGCCGTATTCCGCAGCGCGCCGTCACCTACGAGAGCACACGCACGAGCCATGTCAACGAATCCGTCCAGAGCAGCACGCCGAGGAGGATGAGCACGACGCCCGCCGCGCGCTGGATGGTCGGCAGGTATCGGTAGAACGCGCGCAGCTTCATGATATGGCGGCGCCAAATGACCGCGAGCAGGAAGAACGGTATGGCAAAGCCGAGGCTGTAAACGAAGAGCAGGAGCGCCCCCGCGCCGACGGTCGCCGTGTCTCCCGCATAGAGCAGGATGGTCGCAAGCATCGGCCCCGTGCACGGCGTCCAGCCGAGTGTGAAGCCGCAGCCGAGCAGGAATGCCCCGCCGATCCCGCCGAAGCCGCGCCGCTGAAACGGCCGGTATTCACGCAGGAGCAGCGGAATGCGAATCCATCCCGTCATGAAAAGCCCCATGACGATGATGAGTGCCGCCGCCCCCTGCCGCAGGACGGCCTGATAGGAAAAGAGCCACGATCCGATGAGCGATGCGGTCGCGCCGAGGAGTACAAAGACGACGGTAAAGCCCGCAAGAAAGGCCGCCGTATTCGCATAGAGCCGCTGCGCCGCCCCGCCGTCCTGCGCGCTGTTTTTCGCGAGAATGAGCGAGAATGTCGGCAGGAGCGGCAACACACAGGGCGAGATGAAGGAGAGAAATCCGGCGAGCAGCGCCCCGCCGAGCAGCGCAATCGTCATCGGCATCTCCCCCCTGAGAGGCGTACGCAAAGAGCGCGCTTAGAGATGGTTGACGACATCTTCAAGCTGCTCCTTTGTCACGCCGCCCGTGCGGCGGTAGACGACCTTGCCGTCGGCATTCACGACGACGGTCGTCGGGATTGCGCGTACGCCGTAAAGTGTGGCGGCATCCCCCTTTGCATCGAGCAAAACGGGCAGCTCCGCATTGTGGTCGGCGAGGAATTTCTGCACGGGCGCGGCTTCTTCCTGCAAATTGACCGCGTAGAAATCCACTTTCTCTTTATGGGCGGCATAGAACGCGGCGACATCGGGGATCTCCGCCTGACAGGGCGGACACCATGTCGCCCAGAAATTGATGACGTAAGGCTTGCCGTTTGCCTTGACGGCGACGTCTTCTCCCGCGAGATTCTTCAGTGTGAAGGTCGGCGCAGTCTCTCCCGTCAGCCCCTTCCCGGCCGATTCTTGGGGCTGCTGCGCACGCGCGGGCTGCCCCGCAGCCGCGCCGCTTTCATTGCTCCCGCATCCAACAAAGAGCGAGAGTGCCACGAGTCCTGCAAATGCAGTCATATATCTTCGTTTCATATCGTTTCCTTTCATATCATGTATCAAGATTACCAAGTTCATACTGCGCGATGGTCAGCGCCGCAAGTGCAGCCGTCTCCGCACGCAGAATCATCCGTCCGAGCGAAACGGACTGTGCGCCCGCACCGACAAGCAGCGCCGCCTCCGCGGGGGAAAAGCCGCCCTCCGCGCCCACGAGCAGCACGAGACGGCGGGTCGTCACCGTCCGGAGGGCCGCGCGCATGGACTGCGTACGCTCCGCTTCATAACAAAAAATAACCGTCGTATCCGCTCTGCCAAAGAGCGCCGCATCGACAAGCAGCGTATCGATAGATCCGACGGGCGCAACGCGCATCAGCGCACCGCGTCCGCACTGCTTGGCCGCCTCGTCCGCGATCTTTTGCCAACGTGCAGCCTTGGCCGCAGCCTTCTGCGCATCGTAGCGCACGACGACATGCTCCGTCATGAGCGGCAGGACGGCTGCGGCGCCGAGCTCGGCCGCCTTCTGCACGACGAAATCCATCTTCTCCCCCTTGAGGAGCGCCTGCACGAGGACGACCTCGGCAAGGGGTGCTGCGGACGCCGGAAGATACGAAGAGAGATGCAACGTCACCGCATCCTGTGCCACGGCCGCAACGATCATGTGGGCGGCCCGGCCGTCCGTCCCCGCGACGACAACGGCGTCTCCGATCTGCGCGCGCATGACATGGGCGAGATGATGGGCGTCTCCGCCCGTGATGTGAATCTCCTGCGCAAGCGGCCCCGCATAAAACAGCCGCCGCATTATACGACGAGGTCGGATGTGCGGCGCATGATCATGGCCGCCCATTCCTTTTCACAGGTCATGTCAAGGACTGTAAACCCATGTTCCTTGGCCGCGCGCTCCACATCCCGGATGCGGTTGTCAATGATCCCCGAAGCGAGAAACGTCCCGCCCGGCGCCAGATGCTGATCCAGATCGGCGAGCAGGCGAATGATCACATCCGCAATGATATTTGCCGTGATGAGCGCGGCAGGTTCTGCCCCCGTGCATGCCGTGAGCAGATCGCTCTCCATCGCAACGACCGCGTTCCGAACACGATTCTGCCGAATGTTGTCCTCCGCCGTACGAACGGCCACCGGATCAGAGTCCATCGCAATGACCTCGCGTGCGCCGAGCTTAGCAGCCGTGATGGCGAGGATCCCCGATCCGCAGCCCACATCGTAGACGCGCATGCCGGGACAGACGAGATGCTCGAGCCAGCGCAGGCACATCGCTGTCGTCGCATGCGCGCCGGTGCCGAACGCGGCGCCCGGATCGAGATCGACGACAATCTCATCCCCGTGCGGCGCGTATTCCTCCCATGTGGGGCGAACGACGACGCGCCGGCCGATCTTTTCCGTATGAATATAGGCCTTCCACGTCTCCGCCCAGTCCTCATCGGCAACAAACGCATGCGAAACCGCCCCCGCGCCGATCTGCACCGCAGCATCGCGCAGTGCGGTGATACGATCTGCAAGCGCATGCAGGCGCCCATCGAGCTGCGCATCCTCCGGGAAATAGGCCCGTACGGTCACCGTATCCGTATCCTCTGCCCGCGGCAGATCGGTATAGTCCCAAAGCCCCGCGTCAATGTATTCATTGACGAGCGACGGATCGTCGATTTGCGTGCCCGCCGCACCGAGTTCCATCAAAATGTTCCCGATCAGATCCGCGCCTTCATGCGTCGTTGCGACGCTCACCTGTGCCCAGCGCAATCTGCCACCTCCTGTCATTCATAAACCGCAGCGTATTCCTCATAGAGAGGAATAATCATGCGTCTCATTATACATGAAAGGCGCGGGAAAAGCGATAAATTTTTCTTCTATTAGAAATAATACGACGAACTTTGGTCTAAAAAAGCCATTGTACGCATGACGCATACAACGGCTTTTCGGCAGAAACGATCGCTTCGTTCTTTAGACGGCCGCCTGCCACAGACCATGGAGATTGCAGTACGCCAGCACCTTCACCGGCACATCGCCGTCCGCGAGGCGGAACGTCACCTCGGGGGGATCCGCAGGCGTTAAGTTCACGCGCTGCTCCCCGCGCTTCGTTACGAGCATGACCCAGTCAATGAGGTGCGCATCCGTCATCGGATGTGCAACCGAGCCGACGCTCACGCGCACCTCGTTCTTCGCCGCATCATAGGTCGGTACGGGAACATGCTTTTCCTGCGCAGCATCCACCGTATTCGGCGTGAGCTCCGTCAGCGCCGTACCGCAGCATGTGAGCTCATGCGCCTCGTCCCCATACACCTCGACCACCTGCGTCTTGTGCGCAAGATAAAACTTTGACATAAAAAGACCTCCTATCGCGGAAGCACCGCATCAATCGGGCTTCCAAAAATAAAATACACAGCAAAGATCACTGCAAAGGCATAGATATCATCTATCATTTCCTTCACGAATAATAATTCTCCACAAAAAGAAAATCTCCTTCTTTTTCCGAAAAAAATTTTGAGGTTTTATATTTCTTTGTGCTCATCACTCGGCCCATGCGTCCCGATAAAGTCCTGCACGAGATAGCGCGGGCGCCGTTTGACTTCCAAATAGATCTTGGCGACATATTCGCCGATGACGCCGATGGAGAGCAGAATGAGTCCACCGAGGAACCAGAGAGAGACGACGAGGCTCGTCCATCCCACGATGGTCTCCCCTGTAAAATGGCGAAAGATCGACCAGACGAGCATCAGCCCGCTGATCAGCGAGATGCACATGCCCATCTGCGAGATGAGGCGAATGGGCCGCGCGGAAAGCGACGTCACCCCTTCCCACGCAAACGATGCCATGCGCCGCCACGGATACTTGGACGTGCCGGCAAGACGAGGACGGCGCATATAATAGACGACGTCATGCGCAAGGCCGATCATGGGCACAATGCCACGCAGGAAGAGATTGACCTCAGGATAGGCGGCCAGCGCATCGAGCGCGCGTCGGTCCATCAGTCGAAAGTCCGCATGATTGAACACGATGTCCGCACCGAGACTCCGCATGGCGCGGTAAAAGGTCTCTGCCGTAAACCGCTTGAGGAATGTATCCGTGGCACGACTGCTGCGCACGCCGTAGACAATGTTCATCCCCGCCTCATATTTTGCGAGCATGGCATCCACGGCGTCGATGTCATCCTGCAGATCGGCGTCCATGCTAACAGTGATATCCGCGTAGGGACGTACGGTCATCAGTCCTGCGAGCAGCGCGTTCTGATGGCCCTCGTTATGAGCGAGGTTGATGCCCAAAAAGAGTGCGCTGCGCTGCACGCATGCCGAGATGACGGACCATGTTTGATCACGGCTGCCGTCGTTGACGAAGACAATGCGGCTGTCTGCCGCAGCGCGCCCACCGGCGATGAGCTGCGTGAGCTTTTGCGCGAGCGTATCCGCCGTATCGCGCAGGACCTCCTGCTCGTTGTAGCAAGGAACGACGAAATAGAGAATCGGCCGCTTCATTCTTGATCATCCCTATAGATGCAGATTCCGTCATGCTCTTCAACGAGCTGCCAACGCTCCGCACCGAGTTCTTTCTTCATCTTTTGATACATGAAATCGCGCATGAGAACATACTTCGGCCGCGGATCCTCGCGCAGTGCGCGGAGCGACGCGGCATGATTGGTATCCGCCTCAATGCCCGGCATATCCGTATAGAGCATCACGCCGGGCCGAAGCTGCTTGTCAATATAGAGGACCCGGCCCTCCGCTTCGGCGGCCGCACGATATTCCTGCGCATAGTGCAGCGCCGTCTGCTTGACGCTGAAATGCCCCGAGACCGCAGGCATCAACACTCCGAATGCAATCGCCATCGTCAGGATGCCAGTCGCGGCATGCAGCCATGCGGCGAGATGGAGGCGATGCGACGCCGTGATACAGTAGACGATCGCCGTTCCGAGTACGAGCGTTAAGGCGCCGAGCCACAGACCGCCCTCGGCGAGTTCGGCAAAGCTGTCCCCGCTCATGAGCCAACCGAGTCCGAGGATGAGGAACATGAGCGCGCTCCCGCCCGCCCATGCAAAATGCGTCTGCCGCCAGTCCTCGAGCATGCGGGCAAGATTCCACGCGATGATCGTCGAGAGCGCGGGCGTCAGCAGCAGCATATAGGAAACCTGCTTTGTCTGCGCAATGGAAAAGAAGATGAGGACGAAGATCCACCACACCTGAAAGAATGCAAGCTGACGCGCCTCTTCTCCAAAGCTCCGATAGAAAGCATTTTTGACCGACTGAACGAGGAGCCCCGTCCACGGGAAGAACCCGAGCACGAGGACAGGCAGATAGAACCACCAGTGCGCGCGCACGGGATGCAGCGGCGCCGTAAATCGGCTGACATTGTGAAAGCCGATGAACTCCCGGAGGAAGGCCATGCCGTGCACATCGTACATATAGACATACCATGGCAGTCCGACGACCACGACGAGCAGCAGACCGCGCAGAACGTGCAGGCGCAGCAGCCGCTCCGGTTGGCGCGTGGCGAGCAGATAAAAGAAGATGATCCCTGCCGGAAACACGACGCCGATCGGCCCCTTGGTCATGACGGCAAGCCCACAGGCGAGATACATCAGCCAATAGTGCCGGTGGATGAAGCTAAAGAGTGCGGCCGTGATGAAGAACAACAAGGTGCTGTCCGTCACCGAGGCCTTTCCCATATACATGAGGATCACGCTCGTCCCCATCACGATCCCCGACCAGAACCCCGTCCGCGCACCGAAGAGGCGGGCCGACGCCAACGCCGTCATGAGAATCGCGCCGATCGCCATGAGCGCGGCGGGCAGACGGGCCGCGAGTTCGCTGAACCCACCGAAGAGCTTGAGCGAGGCGACGACGAGCCAGTAAAAAATCGGCGGCTTGTCATACCAATATTCATTATAGATGCGCGGAGACAAATAATCGCCGAAGCGGATCATCTCCTTCGCCGTCTCCGCATAGACCGGCTCGTCCGGATCCAAGAGAGGAGATGCGCCGATCCCATAGAGGATCTGGAATGAAATGATGACAAGCAGCAGCAAATAGACCGGCCACGCAAGATTTTTTTCGTCGTTCATGCAGATTCATACCTCACAAATATCGCAGTAATTTCCTGCATTGTACCATAAATGCCCCGCCCAAAGAAAGCCCTGCGCGCTTCGATCGTCTCCAATTTACGCGAACATGATCGATATTCATGCCGCGCGGGCATATTTTTTCGCTGCAATCATCCCCGCACCGTGCCGTAATTTCTCCCGATACGAAAAGGGGCTGCCGCACATGCGCGTGCAGCAGCCCGTCTTGGATGCGTCGTATTCTCTTATTTCAACGCATAGCCGTTCTGATACATCCTGTCCTGCTCCTTGCGCACCCGGTAGAGCTGCGTCGACGTGTCGAGGTCGACCATATCGAGCGTGAGCAGGGTCCCCTTCTTCACATCGCACCGCATACGCGTATTCTTGTTGACGAGCGCGTAGACGACGTAGCCCTTCGCATAGGTCTCCTCGGCCGTCGCAATGGAGCCGTAGGTCGTATAGCCGCCGATGCCGTCGATGGTCTCGCCCGCCTTCAGATCGCGCTTTGCGACGGCGATGCACTCGCTGACGGGGCCGTCCAAGGGGATGATCGTCGGTTCGCCGTCAATCACGATCTTTGCGACCGTCAGC
Source organism: uncultured Selenomonas sp. (assembly GCA_963515775.1). Classification (GTDB taxonomy): domain Bacteria; phylum Bacillota; class Negativicutes; order Selenomonadales; family Selenomonadaceae; genus Centipeda. The sequence continues at coordinate 9,832 of CAUQAR010000029.1, forward strand.
GGCGTCTCGAGATTGCAGAGGTGATAGGGACGGTAGAGTGTCCAGAGCGGCCCCGGCCCCATGCTGTGATAGCCCATCTGATACGCGATCTCCTCGTTCGAGGTCGTCACCGTGACGAAGACGCCGGGCGCAATGCCGTTGACATACTCGACGACCCCGTGCCGGTTCAGAATGCCGCCGTCCTTCTTGAGCTTAAAGATCTGGTTGAGGTCCGCGCAGCGGTCCTTCGGCGACGCCGAAGGACCATGCCCGCCGACAACGTCCGGAACGAGTCCCGTCGCGTTCGACATCGCCGTCATCTCGACCATCGTCTTCGTACCGTCCTTGAACGAGGTGAGCATGCGCGGGCTCATCTTGCGGCGCGTCGCCTCTTCGAGCACCGTATCCGGATTGCAGTCGTAGTCGAGCTTGTTATTCTTGCCCTTGCCCATGACCTTGACATCCATCCCCATCGCACGCGCGAAGGAGTAGAGTTCCATGACGGCGCCCGGCTCGTCGCCCGCGGAGCCGGTATAGATCACGCCGTTCTGATCGCCGAGTTTCCTCAGATAGCTGCCGATGACAACATCCGTCTCCACGTCCATCATAACGACGTGCTTCTTATTGTTCATCGCGTCGATCGCAATCTTCACGCCGACCTCCGGCACGCCCGTCACATCGATCGCGACCTCCACGAGATTCGCCTGCGAGATGAAGTCCGCGTTCTCCGTCGCGACATACTTCCCCTGCTCCATGTAGCGGTTCGCCTCTTCGAGCGTCTTTGCAACCGCAATCTCATCATCGCTGATGCCTGCATAATGGAACGCATTGATGACGTTTTCAAACTTGATATCCGAGACAATCGCGGGCATAATCCCCTTCATGAGCACCATCTGCGTAACCATGCCGCGGCCCATCTGCCCCGCGCCGACAATGCCCGCACGGATGATCTTGCCCTCTTCCTCGCGCTTTGCGAGTTTCTTGTCCATATTCAGCATCGCGAAACTCCTTTCGCCCGCCTGCCGGCGGCGCTTCCTAGTGATTCTTCTGCATTAAAGTATATCATTCCCCGCGAATCTTTACAATACAATAGCGGTATTTCCGTCACAACAACAGCCCCCTAATGCGCACACGTCTTCATAGCCATGCGCCGTCATGATCCAGGCGATAATTTTCGATACATTGTTTCACATCGGCATATAGCTCGTCCGGCCATGTGTCTACTTCAATCGGAATCGGCAGCGTCATGGGCTCCGCAAAGAGCAGCATCGCAAGCGAAATCACACCGCGCAGTTTTTCTCCCCCCGCCGTTTGGCGCGTTTCGATGAGCTGTGCAAGAATCATCTCCGCTTCTTCACGCAGCGCGCTGTCGGACAGACGGAGCGGCATCACGGCAAAATAATCCGCCCAAGACAGCGCGCCTCCCTGCATATCGTGAAGCAGCCACGAAAGCACCTCCTTTTTCCGTTCAAAAACCGCCGTTTCGACTTCGGTCGAATAGATCGGCGTATGCTCTTTTTGATAGTCTGCCTTCAGATACGATGCGATGCGGGCCGCCGCACCGTCGTGGCGCAATCGCATTTCTTCTATGAAGCCCCTTCTTTGCGGGGCTGCCGGATCTTCTCCCGCAAGCAGCATCGTAAGCGCCCGCTCGATCTGCCCCCAATCCGCGGCAACATAACTGCATGCCTGCATCCGCGCATAGTCCTCGGTTAGCGTATGTCCGGTCGGGCAATAGATCAGCGGGCGGTCGAGAAGAAAGAAGTTCATCACGATCGACGAAAAATCCGACAGCAGAATATCTGTCCGCGTCAAAGCCTCAAAAAGAGGCTCCTCCCCCTCGTCAAACTCTATGCCGCTGTCCTTGAGTCGCCGCTTATAATCTGCAACCTCCGCCTCCGTCATATACCCGTTCCGAACGAAATGAGAGAACATCAGCGGATGCGGGCGAACTGCAAATTGGAGGTCGCTGCCTTGATGCTGCTGTGCAAATTCAATAAACGCATCTTGATAATCGAAGAAGTGACTGCCGCCGATGCGTTCATCCAATGACCAGCGCGGCGTCCAAAGAACGCGCCGTATCGGATTCCGTCCCCCCCCCGCGGACAAATAGGGTTGGAATCCGGGATATCCCAACATTTCAAAATGCTGGACGCCGACCCGAACTGCAAGAGAATAAGCATCCGACAGGATCCTTTGCTCCTCATCTGAATCACAAAAATGATAGGAAATATAGGAAAAGCAGTCGGTGTTTTTCGTCTCCGCGTAAATATAGAATCGCTCTCCCTGCGTTCCGTAGGAAACATAGCAGATTTTAGCAAACCGGGCAATATCCGCAGTGTAAAGCCCTTCCATGCGGCGCAAAGGTTCATACGGCCGGTCAAGGAATACATAGTCCGGCCGCAGCACACGCAAACTCAAGAGATTGGTAAACGCATAGACATGATCGTATCTGCCGTGAAAATAATTCCATATCTGAGGGTCGTACCTGCCCAGAGTTTTTTCTGCCTGAGCATCGACCGCATTATAAGACGGCATCACAACAATCATCACATCGACATCGGAATCTTTGGCAAATACATCGTAAATATCCGATTGTTTATCCCAAAGAAAAATTTCCTGCACAAGAAAGGCAACGCGCATCCTCCGGTTCCGATGCGTCCTGTTGTGCACCTCCATTAAACAATACGCTGCGAGATCATTTTGTATCTCCATCAATTCGTCCTCCCTTTTTCGTCATTGTAGCGAGTGAACGGCATAAATGCAAGAAAAAGACGCCCCTCCGAATTTTCGGAGAGACGTCCTTTTTTATTCCGCCAAACTTTTTATGCACAAAATATGCACAAATCGCTTTTCCAAAACACTAGAACCGCTCATTTATTGGGCTTGTACGGCCGCCTTACATCATGCCGCCCATACCGCCCATGCCCGGCGCGCCGGCCGGCATCGGAGCCTCGGGTTCCGGCTTGTCGGTGACAAGGGTCTCGGTCGTGAGCACCATCGCAGCGATGGATGCCGCGTTCTGGAGCGCCGAGCGCGTGACCTTCGCGGGATCCACGATGCCCGCGCCGATCATATCGACGTAGCTGTTCTCGAGTGCGTTAAAGCCGATGCCGTCGCCGGCCTTCTTCACGCTGTCCACGACGACGGAGCCCTCGAGGCCCGCGTTCTCAGCGATCTGACGCACCGGTGCTTCGATCGCACGGCGCACGATGTCGACGCCAACCTTCACGTCGCCTGCGGCATCGAGCTTGTCGAGTGCCGGCAGGATATCGATGAACGTCGTACCGCCGCCGGCGACGATGCCCTCTTCGACCGCTGCGCGCGTCGCGTTGAGCGCATCCTCGACGCGGTATTTCTTATCCTTCATCTCGACTTCGGTGGCTGCGCCGATCTCAACGACCGCAACGCCGCCCGCGAGTTTTGCAAGACGCTCCTGGAGCTTCTCACGGTCGAAATCGGATGTGGTCTCCGCGATCTGCTTCTTGAGCTGATCGACGCGCGCCGAAATCTGGCCCTTATCGCCCGCGCCGTCAACGATGGTCGTCTCCTCCTTCGAGGAACGCACCTGACGCGCACGGCCGAGATCGGCGAGCGTCACGCTGTCGAGCTTACGGCCGAGCTCTTCGCTGATGACCGTGCCGCCCGTGAGGATCGCGATATCCTCGAGCATGGCCTTGCGGCGGTCGCCGAAGCCCGGCGCTTTCACGGCGAGTGCCTTGAACGTGCCGCGGAGCTTGTTGACGACGATCGTCGCGAGTGCCTCGCCGTCGAGATCCTCGGAGATGATGACGATCTGTTTGCCCTGCTTGACAACCTGCTCGAGCACGGGCAGGATGTCGGCAACGGCCGAGATCTTGCGATCCGTGATGAGCACATACGGATCGTCCATGATCGCTTCCATC
>CAUQAR010000030.1:0-13418 GCA_963515775.1 uncultured Selenomonas sp.
CTGTAGGTCTTGTTCTCTGTCGCAACGGGGATTCCGTACTTCTTCGCGTATGCGATCTCTGCCGTGCGCGAATCGAGATCCCATTCGCGCCACGGCGCGATGATTTCAAGATGCGGCGCGAGCGCCTTCACAGTCAGCTCGAAACGCACCTGATCGTTCCCCTTGCCCGTCGCACCGTGTGCAATCGCATCCGCCCCCTCTTTTTTCGCAATCTCAACGAGCGCCTTTGCAATGACGGGACGCGCGAACGATGTGCCAAGCAGATATTTTCCCTCGTAGACCGCGCCCGCTTTGAGCGTCGGCCATACGTATTCCTCAAGAAACTCGCGCGTGAGATCGACGATATGCACCTTCGACGCGCCGGAGGCGAGCGCCTTATCATGCACGGGTGCGAGTTCCTCGCCCTGTCCGATGTCGGCGCAGACGGCGATGACCTCGCAGCCGTTGTAATGCTCTTTGAGCCACGGGATAATGACCGAGGTATCAAGTCCGCCGGAATACGCGAGAACTACTTTTTGAATCTGCTTTGCCATGAAAAACAACTCCTTAAAAATATATCAGCCGCCCATAACGAGCGTCATGATTGCCTTCTGCACATGGAGACGGTTCTCCGCCTCGTCAAAAATTACGTCGGCAAAGGACTCGAAGACATCCGCCGTGATCTCCTCACCGCGATAGGCAGGCAGGCAGTGCATCACGATACAGCGCGCATCCGCCGCCGCGAGCAGTGCACGGTTCACTTGATACGGACGAAACACCGCCGTGCGTGCGTCGTGCTCCGCCTCCTGCCCCATACTCGCCCATGTATCCGTCACAACGACGTCGGCGTCCCGCACCGCTTCCTTTGGATCATGCGTCAGCGTCACGGACGCGCCCGTCGCCGCGGCATCTGCCCGGGCATTTTGCACAACGGTCTCGTTCGGCTCGTATCCTGCGGGCGTCGCCGCCGCAAAGTGCATCCCGACTTTTGCCGCCGCATACATCAGCGAATGCGTCATATTGTTCCCGTCGCCGACATACGCCATCTTCAGCCCCGCGAGACGCTTGCCCTTATGCTCGCGGATCGTGAGCAGGTCGGTAAGCGCTTGGCAGGGGTGCAGGAGATCGCTGAGCGCGTTGATGACGGGCACGTCCGCATAGTGCGCGAGTTCTTCGATCCGCTCATGCCCGTAGGTGCGGATCATGATGCCGTCGAGATAGCGCGTGAGGACGCGCGCCGTATCCGCGATCGGCTCGCCGCGCCCGAGCTGGAGATCCCTGCTGCTCAGAAAGAGTGCCTGCCCGCCGAGCTGGTACATGCCGACCTCGAACGAAACGCGCGTGCGTGTCGAGGATTTTTCAAAGATCATGCCGAGCGTTTTGCCCGCGAGCAGCGAATGCGCGACCCCCGCCTTTTGCCGCGCCTTGAGATCCGCCGCCAATGTGAGAATTTCCTTCACATCGTCTGCGCTGAGATCATGAATGGAAATCAAATCCATGCCGGTCTTCATCATAGTCCCCCTCGGTCACAAATGTCAAGGATGCACGCATCCAAAACGCGAATAACGTCATCCACGTCGCCCTCTGTAAAGATGAGCGGCGGGACGAATCTGAGGACGCTGCCTGCCGTGCAGTTTATCATCACGCCGTGCGTGAGCGCCGCGTGCACGATCTCTGCCGCCGCGGCGGCGCTCCGCATCTCCATGCCGAGTATGAGTCCCATGCCGCGCACATCGCTCACATGATTTTGATATTTCTCCTTGAGCGCCGTGAGTTCCTGCTTAAAATACGCGCCGACCGTCCGCACATGCGCGAGAAAATTATCCTGCGCCACCGTATCGAGGACGACATTCGCTGCCGCACACGCGAGCGGATTGCCCCCGAACGTCGAACCGTGGTCGCCCGGCCGGAATACCTGCGCCACTTTTTCCGTAACGATGAACGCACCGATGGGTACGCCGCCGGCAAGCCCTTTGGCAAGCGTCACGATGTCGGGCATTACGCCGTATTGCTCATACGCGTAGAATGTCCCCGTGCGTCCGATGCCGGTTTGAATCTCGTCGAAGATCAACAGTGCGCCATACGCATCGCAGAGATCCCGCACACTTTTCAGGTAACTGTCCGCAGGCATCCGCACGCCGCCTTCTCCCTGAATTGGTTCGAGCATGACGGCGGCGGTCTGATCGCTCATCACTCGCTCCAATGCGGCAATATCGTTGAAGTCCACATAGTCGAACCCCTGTGGCAGAGGCTCAAATCCTTTATGAAACTTTTCCTGTCCCGTCGCCGTCAGCGCGGCGAGCGTCCGTCCGTGGAAACTGCCGCGCGCCGTGATGATCTGTACCTTGTCCGCGGAAATCGTATGTCCGTATTTACGCGCCGCCTTGATTGCTCCTTCGTTCGCCTCTGCGCCCGAGTTGCCGAAGAACACCTTGCCGCCACCCGTTAGCCGGGAGAGTTTTTCCGCCGCCTCCGCCTGTGCTGCCGTATAGTAGAGGTTCGACACATGGATGAGCCGCCCTGCCTGTGCGACGACGGCAGCCGTCAGTGCCGGATGCCGGTGCCCGAGCACGTTGACGGCGATGCCGCCGAGCGCGTCGAGGTAACGGCGCCCGTTCGTATCGTAAATATATGCCCCTTCGCCGTGATCGAGCACGATCGGATAACGGGTGAACACGGGAAGATAGCTCGCCCGATCCTTATCCATAATCTCCGATTTATATATTTGATTCATCATTGTTCCTCCCTACGGAAGCACCATCGTGCCAATGCCGTGCGATGTGAAAATTTCCAAAATAATCGAATGCGCAAGACGTCCATCGACGATGTGCGTCTTATGCGCACCTGTCTCGAGCGCCCGCAGACACGCCTCCACCTTTGGAATCATGCCGCCTTCGATGACGCCGCTGCGGATATATTCCTTTGCCTCCTCGAAATGCAGCTGAGAGATTAGGCTGCTGCGATCGGAAAAATCCCGATAGACCCCCTCCACATCCGTGAGGAGCAGGAGTTTTTCCGCGCGCAGTGCGCCCGCGATTTCCGCAGCCACATCGTCCGCGTTGATATTGTAGCTCTCCCCGCGCTCCCCCATGCCGATGGGGGAAATTACGGGAACATAGCCGCGATTCAGGAGGTCGATGATAATCTCGGTATCGATCGCCGTGACCTCGCCGACCGAACCGATGTCTACGGAGCGCTCTGTTCCGCCCTCATAGACGACCGCCTGTTTTCTGCGCGCGCAGATGAGCCCCGCGTCCTTTCCGCTGAGACCGACGGCGCGCACGCCGCGCAGATTGAGCAGGCTCACGATCTCGGAGTTCAGCTTGCCGACGAGCACCATCTCGGCGATTTCTACTGTCTCCTCATCCGTCACACGCAGTCCCGAGACAAATGTTGTCTCCTTGCCGACTCTTTTGAGGAACTCTGTGATCTCAGGTCCTCCACCGTGTACCAGGATGGGGCGGATACCGACGTATTTCATCAGCGCCACATCACGCATGACATTTTCCTTCAGTTGCTCGTCGATCATGGCATTGCCGCCGTATTTGACGACGACGGTTGTCCCGTAGAACTCCTGAATATAGGGAAGCGCGTCGACCAGAATCTCCGCCTTGTCCTTATCGGAAAACATACGCCGCCCTCCTTTAGGTATGGTACTCGCCGTTGATCTTCACATATTCGTAAGAGAAATCACACGTCCACACCTTTGCATCGACATTACCTTCATGCAAATCGATTTCAATCACGATATCATGTCCGCTCATGACACTGTGCAGTGCCTCCGCGTCATACGGTACGCCGACGCCGCCCGCGTAGACGGGAATACCGCCGAACTTCACCGTCGTATGCGACGGATCCATCGGCACGCCGGCATAACCGACCGCACAGATGACGCGACCCCAATTCGGATCTTCTCCGAAGAATGCCGTCTTGACCAGCGGGCTGTTCGCAACGCTCATGCCGACCGTCTTTGCATCCGCAAAGGAGCGCGCGCCGACAACGTGGATCGTGAGGAACTTCGTCGCCCCCTCGCCGTCCGCCGCGATCTTTTCCGAAATCCCTTGACAGAGCGCCAGCAACGTCTCTTTGAATGCCTCGTAATCCGTATTTTTTTCCATAATCTTCGGATTGCCCGCCGCGCCGTTGGCAAGGACAATTGCCATGTCGTTTGTGCTCATGTCGCCGTCAATCGAGATCATGTTGAGACTGTGCTCCATGACCTCCGAGAGCGCTTCCTGCAGGAGCAGACCGTCGATATCGGCGTCCGTCGTGATGAAGCAGAGCACCGTCGCCATATCGGGACGAATCATTCCCGAGCCCTTCGCGATGATGCCGAATCGGACTTCTTTTCCTCCGAGGGTAACGGTTGCCGTCCCCGTCTTGGAATAGGTGTCGGTCGTGAGGATGGCGCTGCCCGCATCGGGACTGCCGGTCGGCGAGAGTGCCTGAACGGCGGCGTGAATCCCCTGCGCCACCTTGTCCATGGGGAGCAGCTTTCCAATGATGCCCGTCGAGGCGACAACGACATCCTGCGCCGTGCAGCCGAGCGCATCCGCAGTGATTTGCTGCATGGCGGCGGCATCCTTCTCGCCCTGTGCGCCCGTACAGGCATTTGCACAACCGGAATTGGCGATGATGGCATGTGCCGTATGCGTCGCAACAACTTTTTTAGAAACGTGGACGGGCGCCGCAGCGACCGCATTCTTTGTGAATGTCCCCGCAACAGTCGCTTCCTTCTCCGTATAGATGAGTGCGACGTCGGGATTGCCGCTCTTTTTCAGTCCCGCCTTCACGCCTGTGGCAAGAAATCCCTTCGGATAGGTAATTCCGGCTTTTGTACTTACTTCGCTGAACATAATGTTTTCCTCCATTTATTTACGGATACATCGGCACAAGATCAAGGCCTGTGCGCTCATCAAGTCCCATGACGATATTCATATTTTGGATCGCCTGTCCCGCCGCCCCCTTGACAAGATTGTCAATCGCCACAAGCACGATCACGCGGTGCGTACGCGGATCGTAATGCCACGCAATGTCGCAGTAGTTGGTCCCGCGCACATATTTCACGGCTGGGTACGCTCCTCGTCCGCGCAGTCTGATAAAATATTCATCCGCATACAGCCCTTCAAACGCCGCATCAATCTGCTGCTCCGTCACGCCTACGGCAAGCGTCGCATAGCATGTGGCGAGAATGCCGCGCGAGATCGGCGCGAGATGCGGTGTGAAGCTGACGGTAATGTTCTCGCCCGCCTGCGCGGACAGCGCCTGCTCGATCTCCGGCGTGTGTCGGTGGCGTACGGCGCCGTACGCCGTAAAATTATCATAGAACTCCGGAAAATGCGTGCTCTCCTTCGGTGCACGCCCCGCACCCGACACCCCAGAAGCGGCGTCGATGATGATGGAATCCGGTGAAAGCAAATGCGCTTTGACGAGCGGTGCGAGCGCCAAGATGCTTGCCGTCGTATAGCACCCCGCATTACCGATGATGCGCGCGCGTGCGATTTCACCTCGATACAGTTCCGCCAGCCCATAGGCACGGTCCGCATCGGAATCCGTGTGCGCCGTTCCATACCACGCCTCATACACCGCAGTATCGTCGAAGCGATAGTCCGCGCCAAGGTCGATGATACGCACAGGGAGTCCTACCGTCGCCTGCACGATCTTCATCGCATGACCATGCGGCAGGGCAATGAACAGCACATCGCTGTCTGCGGCAATCTCTCGGATGCGCTCGAATGATTCCAGCTCATTCTCATAAATATTCATCATATGCGGATAGATCACGGACATGTGTTCCCCCGTATGATGCTCCGAAGTCATATGCACAATCTCTGCTTTCGGATGTCGATGAAGGAGACGAATCAACTCTTCTCCCGCATATCCTGTCGCACCGATGATACTAACTCTCATCTCACACCCTCCAGATATATTCAAAAAGATTTTATAATTATACATCAATACTATATTTTTTCAAGTGGTTTTTGAAAAAATATGCAAAAAAATAAGCTGATGCACGCATATGTGCAACAGCCTGGTTTGTGTTAAAGAAAAGTTGATGCGGCTCGTTCCGATATCCTATTTAATCCGTTGGTTTTTCATTGACGATGTGTGCTCCCTTCGTATCGAGGCGCAAAAAAAGCGGGCGCGCTTGAACGTCGTGTGCACGAAACGCTTCGCGCATGGCAGAGGCGACGTCGTCCGCACATTTCCGATGCGCGGGGACAAAGGCGATGAGGCACGGCCCTGCGCCGCTGAGCGCCGCACCGTAGGCCCCGGCCCGCTTCGCCGCAGCAAACACGTCGAACATGCCGGGAATGAGATCTGCGCGGTAATTTTGATGCAGCGCATCTTCAAAAGCATCCTCCAAGAATTTCTCCACGCCGCGCGCCAGCGCGGCCGCCATCATCGCCGCATGACTGATGTTGAAGATCGCGTCCTTCATGGGGATCTCGGTCGGCAGCACCTGCCGTGCCGCCTTGGTTGAAAGATAAAAATTCGGCACCATGACGACGAAACGCATAAATATGCGCGGTAAAAATGAAAAGCAGTTCACCACATTGTTCGTCACAGTATTCACGGTAAAACCACCGTAGATGGCAGGTGCCACATTGTCCGGATGCCCCTCGATATCGGTTGCAAATTGGAGCAGTTCACGGCGGTTGAACGGGTTATTGAGAATGGCATTCGCCGCTTTGAGTCCCGCAACGATCGCCGTCGCACTGCTGCCAAGGCCGCGGGACAGCGGAATCCGATTGCTCATATGGATTTTTGCTCCGCGGAACGTATCATCATATTCCGCTTTGCGCAGTAGATACTGTACGGATTTCCACACGATGTTCCGTTCTTCTGTCGGGATATGGGCCGCGCCTTCGCCGCGTGCGGTGATCTCCAGTCCCGGGGCATGAGTGAGTGTGAGTGTGGTCTCGTTATAGAGCGTGCATGCAATACCGAATGTATCAAAACCGGGGCCGAGATTCGCACTGGTTGCGGGGACACGTACCCGAACGGTTTTCTCGCTCATAGGGTATCCTCCCTACCGTCCGCGACACGGATCAAACTGCGGACCTCGCGCACAACGGAAAGGGCCTCGAGGGCTTTGACAGCGGCGGAAGCCGCCGCATGGGACACCACATGCGTGACCGCAACAATCTCGGCATGGCCATCCTCCGTACGTCGTGCCTGAATGACGGACTTGAGGCTGACCCCCGCACGTCCAAATGTCGTTGCAATTTCACCGAGAACACCCGGCTCATCCGCGACGACAAGGCGCAGATAATAGGAGGATTTCGTCTTTTCGAGCGGGCACAGTTTCTTCTTTTCTCCGATCTTATACTTCATGCGCCCGGTCGTACCGGATACGATGTCGCGTACGATCTCGATGATGTCGGAGGTGACGGCCGATGCCGTTGGAAGAGAACCTGCTCCGCGCCCGTAGAACATGACGTCGCCGATCACGTTGCCGCGTACAAAGATGGCGTTGAAGACCCCGCTGACCGAACCGAGCGGATGTGACTGCGGCAGGAATACGGGGTGTACGCGAATGTCGAGACCATCTTCCGTATCGCGCCCAACAGCGAGGAGCTTGATCACATAGCCAAGGTTGAGTCCGTACTCGATGTCGTCCTCTGTAATATGCGAGATTCCCTCGACCGATACATCCTCGAATCCGACGACCGTATCGAATGCAAGAGAGGAAAGAATTGCCGCTTTGCGCGCGGCGTCCAGTCCGTCCACGTCCGCAGACGGATTTGCCTCGGCATATCCCTTCTCCTGCGCGCGCCGCAGAACGGCGTCATAGCTGATATGCTTCTCCGTCATCTTCGTCAGCATATAGTTCGTCGTTCCGTTGACGACGCCCATGATTTCCGTGATGCGGTTCGCCGTGAGGCATTCCTTGAGCGGTTTGATGATCGGAATACCGCCGCCGACGCTTGCTTCGTAGAGGAAGTCCACGCCGTTTTCGTTTGCTGCTGTATACAGTTCACTCAGATGCTCCGCAATCACGTCCTTATTGGCCGTAACGACGTGTTTCCCTGCCGCCATCGCGCGCATCATATAGTCTTTTGCAGGCGCAAGCCCGCCCATGACCTCTACGACAATGGAAATCTCCGGATCGTGTACAATGTCATCGAAATGATCCGTTAATGAGAGTCCGGCAAGCTCCGGCCTATATTTTTTTGCATCGCGCACGAGAATCTTCTTGATCTCAATGGCAGCACTCGCACGCCCCGCGATGACGTCGGCATTCATCGAGAGGGTCTCAACGACTCCGGAGCCGACAGTTCCCGCCCCGAGCAGAGCAATTTTGATTGATTGACGCACAGATTCCCGTCCTCCCCACTATGACTGCCCGACGACCTCGAGCCGTTTCACGCCGTTTACCGCATCAATCTTTTTGAGGAGAGATTCAAGATCCTCTTTGAGGCCGGCTGTTTCGAGCGTAATATTTGCGGCGGCCGCCCCCTGCATCGGCAGACCTTGATTGATGGTCAGAATATTGCCGCCGTCCTCGGCAATGACCCGCAGCACCTCCTGTAAGGTGCCGCTTTGATGCCGCAGTGAAAGGGCGAGCGTGATGATCTTGTCACGCGTCGCTTCAAAGAACGGATAGACGTAATCCTTATACTTATAATAAGCGCTTCGACTGATATTCGCTTTGACGACCGCTTCGTGTACCGTCAGTGCCTCCCCGCGGTGAATCAACTCTTTGGCAAGGATTGTCTTTCGGATGGATTTTGGCAGAATCTCCTCGCGCACGAGGTAGACGCCCTTCATGTCAATATCCATGATGTACCTCCAATGGATAAAAAGCTTTTTACGATAGACATATCAAGTATATCATACTGCCAACAAATTGCCAACTTTTCATATCAAGCACGCAAATTAGATTTTATTCTCCGTTCCGTGCAGGAGCCGACCTATATTTTCGCGGTGGCGCAGAATGACCAGTGCAGCGGCGAGTATCGTAAAAAGCAGATACTCGAGCGGATAACCGAAAGCCGCGGCAAGAATCGGCGTGAGAACCCCCGCCAAAACCGATCCGAGCGACACATAGCGCGTCATGTATACGACGATGAGCCACACGAGAAATACGATAAGGGTCACATTCCCCATCAGCATTGTCAGCACGCCGAGCGATGTGGCCACTCCTTTTCCTCCGTGAAAACGAAGAAACAGAGAGAAACTGTGCCCGACGATGACCGCAAGGCCGCAGAGAACGGCGGCCAACGGCGTTCCAATCAGCGCAAGTCCGATCCATACGCCCGCCTGCCCCTTGAAACTGTCTGCGAGGAAGACGACAATGCCAGACACTTTTCCAAGTGTACGCCATGCGTTCGTCGCGCCGATGTTATGACTCCCATAGCGGCGCAGATCCGTATGCCATATGAGTTTTCCGAGAATCAGTCCGCTCGGAATGGAACCGATCAAATAGGCGATTGCCGCTGCGATCAGATACGGTGGCATCACTCTTCCTCCTTTCGTGCCCGCACGATGAGACGAAGCGGTGTTCCCTCGAATCCGAAGCTTTCGCGCAGGCGATTTTCTATGAAGCGCAGATAGGAAAAGTGCATGAGCTCCGGATCGTTTACAAAGACGATAAAGGTCGGCGGTACGATTCCCACTTGCGTAACGAAGAGAATCTTGAGCTGCTTTCCCTTCTTGGTTGGGGGCGGATTGACCGATACTGCATCGCGAATCAGTTCGTTGAGGACACTCGTCTTGATCCGCATCGACTGCTGCTCCGCAACGTATTTGACGAGCTCCGTCACGCGCTCCACACGCTGTCCTGTCAATGCGGAGGTGTAGAGTACCGGCGCATACTGGAGGAAGCCGAGTTTCTCACGCAGATCATCCGTGAACCGCAGCGTGGACTTATCGTTCTTCTCGGGGAAAATATCCCATTTGTTGACGACGATGATGACGCCCTTCCCCGATTCGTGCACATAGCCTGCGATCTTCGTATCCTGTTCGAGGATCCCTTCGGCAGCATTGACGACCATGAGCACAACCCCCGCGCGCTCGATCGCGCGCAGCGAACGCATGACGCTGTAGCGCTCGACAGGCAGTGTGATCTTTCCCTTGCGGCGCATGCCCGCCGTGTCGATTAGGAGATACTTTATGCCGTCTCGCATAAAATGCGTATCGATGGCGTCGCGCGTCGTTCCGGGCACGTCGCTGACAATCACGCGCTCCTCGCCGAGCAGACGATTGACGAGCGAGGATTTTCCAACATTCGGACGTCCCACGACGGCGATCGCGATTTCATCCGGTTCTTTATCCTCCGCCGCCTCTGCGGGAAATGCGGCCACGATGGCATCGAGAAGGTCGCCGAGATTCATCGCATTCGATGCGGAAATGGGAATCGGATCCCCGAGCCCAAGCGCATAGAAGTCGTAGATCAGTGCCTCGCGGTCAAAGCTGTCAATCTTATTGACGGCGAGGATGACCGGCTTCTTGGTCCGGCGCAGCATCCGCCCGACCTCTTCGTCCGAGGCGGTGAGACCTGTGCGCCCGTCAACGAGAAAGAGGATCACATCGGATTCTTCCATCGCAAGCTCCGCTTGACCTCGCATAGAACGCAGTATGTGGTCGCTGTCGTCGAACTCAATGCCGCCTGTGTCAATGATGGTGAACTCATGATTCAGCCATTCTGCATCCATATAGATGCGGTCGCGCGTGACGCCGGGCATATCGTCCACAATAGAAACGCGCTTTTTGCCGATCTGATTGAACAGCGTTGATTTTCCAACATTCGGCCGCCCGACAACAGCCACAATCGGTTTACTCATCTATTCGCTCCTCTCTATTCGGCGCGTCCCGCAACGGCAATGGGCTTCGTATAGCCGGCATTGCTCTGCCATGTATAGCCGCCGCTTGCGCGCGCGCGATGGTATCCGTCCCAAACGGCAAGCGCTTCGCGATAGTCGGCCCCCGTTGCCACCGGTTCAATGCGCGTCTGCGGAAAATATCGGCGCATATCGGCAAGGGAGAGGTCATCCAGAAAGACATCCTCCCCCTCGCGCAGGGCAGAGGCGGGAATCAGTACGCCGTCCACGGCGAGATCGGCGCGGTGCAGCGCGTGTATGATATCGCTTCCTGTGAGCAATCCGGAAACGTTGACCGTCGTGCCGAAATGGCTATTCTCCACAGGAAGTACATGGATGTGTCGGCCCTCCGGATCCAGTTCGCGTGCGAGCTGTTCCATCACCGGGGCAACGGCCGTTCCACTGATCACGCAGAGCGCATTATCTTTTTTCCTTGTCGGAAGCGTCTGCCCGGCACGCCGCCACTCCTCGATAAAATTGCGCGTCAGACCAATGCCGTTATCAAGCTGCGGAAATCCGTCATACATCTCAGCAGACGGAACCTCGCGCCCCGCAAGGAAATAGAACTCATCCCCCAAATAGATAAATGTCCTTCCATCCTCTGCGCGTATCTTTTCCTGCCACGCCTCAACCTGGTCGATCACAGCGGCAGCGCCCGCACGGTCAAACTGCACGAGGGGAAAGGGATCGCGGCGATGTTTCGTGAGGCCGACGGGAACGATGGCGAGAGAGAGGGCGTGCGGACGCCGCGCCGTAATATCGCGGATCGTGCGTTCCAGTTCCTCTCCGTCGTTCAGGCCATGGCAGAGGACCACCTGCGTATGGTATTCCGCCCCTGCCTCCTCAAGACGCTCCAGCTGTCCGAGAATGTTTTCCGCCCTCTTATACCGCAGCATCTCCGCACGCAGAACAGGATTCGTACACTGTACGGATACATAGAGCGGAGACAAATGCAGTCGCTTGATGCGGTCAAAATCCGCCGCACCCATATTCGTCAGCGTCACGAAATTCCCATAGAGGAACGAGAGGCGATAGTCGTCGTCTTTGACAGAGAGACTATGGCGCATATCCGGCGCAATCATATCGACAAAGCAGAAATAACAGTGATTCGCGCACGCGCGGATACCGTCGAACACTGCACGCTCGAACTCAACGCCGAGCTCTTCGTCATAGTCTTTGTCGAATGCGATGATTTCTTGCGTACCGTCCGCATGCTCCACGAGCAGCTCGATCTCCTCCTCTGCCATCGCAAAGCTGAAATCGATGATATCACGCATCGCCGTATCGTTCACCTTGAGAATCTTATCCCCCGGCACGAGGTCGAGTTCCTCGGCAATACTTCCTTTCAGCACACGCAGAATGACGCCCGGATAAATTTTAGCCACAGTTCCCCCTCCTTTCCACGAAAAAGGAGTGATATCGCATCACTCCTTCGTTTTTATGAAGCTATGTGAACTTTTTTAGCTGATCACTTCAGCCAATCGAGATGTGCCTCGACCTGTCCTTCGGTGTTCTCACTGGACTCGGCCTTTTCCGACTGGTTTTCATCGATATATTTCTTGATATCCGCAGCGTCCGCATCGCGCTTCGCCTTGGTGATCGAAAGGGAAATGCGCTTGCGCTTCGTGTCGATGCGAAGCACCTTGACCGTGACGATATCGCCCGTGTGCACAGCCTCATCCGCGCGCTCAATACGCTTTTCGGCAAGCTCGCCCATCGGAATCAAACCGTCGAAGCCTGGCTCGATCTCCATGAATGCGCCGAAGTCTGTCAGTTTGATGATCTTGCCTTCGATGAAGTCGCCTTCTGCATACTGTCCCGCCTTCTCGATCCACGGATCCGGAAGCGTATCCTTGACAGAGAGAGAAATGCGCTTGGCATCGCGGTCTACGTTCTTGACATAGACATCGAGTTCCTGACCGACCTCGAGTACCTCAGACGGATGCTTGACGCGGTGCCATGCGAGATCCGAGATATGTGCCAGGCCGTCCACGCCGCCGATATCGATGAATGCGCCGTAATCGACAAGGCGCTTGACCGTGCCGCGCACGACCTGCTCTGGTTCGATGGCAGAGAAGACCGCCTCTTCCTTTTCGGCGCGGTCGCGCTCGAGGAGTTTACGACGCGAGAGCACGAGACGGCGTTTTTGAACATCCACTTCGATGATCTCGGCTTCCACCGTCTGGTCGACGTAGACCGAGAGATCCTTCACAAAGTGAAGTTCCATCTGCGATGCCGGAATGAAGCCGCGCAGCCCCATGACGTACGCCACAAGTCCGCCCTTGACCTCTTTCGCGATCTTCGCCTCGACCGTTTCATGACGTTCCTGCATGGCCTCGATGTCCTTCCAAGCGGCCATTTTATCGGCCTCGACCTTGGACAGGCTGCCGCCGTTGTCGCCGCCGAGAGACTTGATGTAGACATCAATCTCATCGCCGACCTTTACGACGTCGCGCGCATCATCCGGGGCGGGAACGGCAAGATCCCTCTTAGAGACAGGAATTTCCTGCTTATATCCGATATCGACATACGCCTCGTCGCGGGATACCTGTACGACAACCCCTTTGACAACCGTACGCTCTTGGATATCGGGCATATCTTCCTGTTCCAAAA
>CAUQAR010000031.1:0-13374 GCA_963515775.1 uncultured Selenomonas sp.
CGTGCGATTTTCGGGGCAACGCATCTTCGGATGCAAAAATAAGCCCGGCATACGACTCGCCGGGCTCGTTTTGATTGGTTGTTGGGGCCGCGCATTGATTGTGAGGTCTCCCCACGATGCCGAACGCGCATAAATCGCAAGAGGGCACAGCAGCGCAGCGCCCCTACAGAACGCGCGTATGGCGTTCCTGTTCCCTGCGATGAAAGAAACCGCCATGCGCCGAAATCCCGCGCTATACCCTAACCTGAGTGACACGGAAGTTTCGATGCATAGCGAGGCATGAGGAGAACGCGAGGAAGGCGTAGATGAAACCTACGTCGACGATGCGTTCGACGATATAACGAAGCTAGGCGCGAAAATCCCGTGTCACGCCTCAGAACTTATATGTCACCTGCACGCGCGCATAGTTCCCCAGCTTGAAATTCTCAGCGCCGTAGAGGGTGTCGCGCTTATTGATTCCCTTTGCGTCAAAGGTATAGAACGCTTCGACGAGGAGGTTCGGCATCGGGACATAACCGCCGCCGATGGTGAAGCTCCGGATGCCGTCGAGGTAGCGGTCGGGCAGGCTCTCGGTGCCGTTGCCGCCGAAGAACGAACCGTGATCGAAGCGCTTGTAGGCGACGAAGGCGTTCCAACTGCCGGGGCGGTCGGTGTCGCTCTCTCCGATGTCAAAGCGCAGCACATAGAAGGAGGGGATTCCGCCCGCGGCTCTTCCGAGCATTTTGAAATCCGAGTTGCCGCGCGTGTGATCGTACACGGTCCCGCCGTTCATATAGCGGCCGAACGCAGTGCGGTTCTGTCCGTAGTCGAGCGATACGGCCGCGTTTCGTCCCAGGCGCAGCTTTGCGCCGACGCCGATCACAGAGGCGAGGTTGTCGAACGATGCGAGATCGTTGCCCGTACCGTGCGCAGCGGCATAGGTGCGGGTCCGGTCGCCGACGGATTTCAGATACCACGCGGCGATGCCGAGGTCGGGCGTGATCTCGTATTTCGTCTGAATGAACAGCGCCTTGTCGATGGGCGGGATCGTATCGCGGTGCAGCACCGTGCCTTTGACGGGCACGCAAAGCCCCGTCGCTCGACCAAGCGCCTCTCGCGGCAATATCGAGCGTTGGTCCAATTCCTGTAAATTATACCGGATCGCATTAAAAACTGTTTGCGCGCCGCTGCTATTCCAATTCTCATCGGTATTCGTCTTCCGAATCGTTTCCCGTATCTTGGACTCCACATCCGTCGTCGTCCAGCCGACGAATGTTCCGCCCTCCGCCTGTACTCTACTGCGGACTTCCGCCTCAATGCGGGACATGAGCTCCGTTTTGTTCTTGTCCCAAAAATCCAGCGCAAACTTTGAGCCGTCCCCTTCGAGCGGCGCAGGATCATCATAAGTCAGATCATAGCGACCATTTGCATCCCTCGTAGGGAACGTACGAAAAACCTTTCTTATCGCACCTTCTGCCTGTACACTCTGCAAAGTGCCGTGGCTGTCCACATACTGATATTCGGGGCCTCCACCATAGAGTATCGGGTACTGAGAATCCAAATAATATCGATCTTTTTTGAAGGCGTCTTCGCCGTAAGCATCCTTCATCAATTTTACCAAGCGGCGTACGATGGCGTATTTCTCCGCTCTGGTATGCGCGGCTTTGAGCTGCTGTGCGAAATTGATGTTGGGATCGGCATTCGGAACGATTTCCTCTTTCGTTATATCGAACAAATTGAATTCGTTTGTTTTATAGCCGAGGAACTCTGAGGCCGTCGGTGCACGGTAAAAAGTTTCCACCGTTGCGCGCGTATAGGCGGAGTCGCTGACGCCCGTCGCGTGTCGGAAGGTGCCGTAGCCGACGCGCACCTGCCCGCGCCCTCCGGTCCAGACGGCACGCGCGCCGTCATACTCCTTCGCGAAGTAATAGCCCGTGACGCCGAGCGGTTCGGTCAGACGCCCGAGGGAGAGATCCCATTTCTTTGCATGCTGTGTAACGTCGGCATTCTGGAGGCGCGCATGATTCAGTCCGCGTGTGCCATCCGGCTCGTGCGCCGTGTCGACGCTGCTCATCCCCGCCGCGCTGCCGAGCACGGTCAGGTTCGTATTCTCTCCGAGCCGCGCGTCTACGCCCACGCGCAGGCGCTGTTCAAAGCCATGCGCGGAACGGTCCAGCATATTCCGCGCAGCGTCGCTGATATCCGCTGTTGCGGATACGGTCGCCGCAGGGCGGTTTGTGCCGTCATGTGCATTCCAGCGGATGCGGTAGTCGCCGATGATCTCTGTGCCGATCCGTTTTGTCTCGTCGAACGGCTTCGTGATGAAGAAGTCGCCCTGCCGCGTCGCGGTATCTGCGAGCGGTCGGTGTGCCGTCCCGTCGCGCAGCGGGAAGAGCGCCGCATTTGCGCCGTCCCCGCCCGTACCGCGTGCGCGTGACTTCTGCACGAGGGAGTCGAATTTCAGATTGACACCGAGGCGGTAGACGCGTCCGCCGAAGGCACGGTCGTCGTCGCGGTGGTTGAGGAGATTGTCCACGCCAAGGTAGACGAGTCCGTCCTTACCGAGGCGTTTTTGGACCATGAGGTTCCACAGGCCGAATGTCTTCTTCTCGTATGTAATATTTTTTTTATCGGTGAAGGCATGGGTGATGATGGATTTTGTCGAATCATTCGGGTCTGGGCGCGAATACAGGTAATTACCGCCGTCCGCGATGCTGTTGCTGTCGAGCATGTGAATGTAGTAATCGCCCCAGAGGGTCGCCTGCCAGCCGTTCTTCTCATCCGTATAGGTGAGGCCGATGTCGAGCTTGTGCTGCGGCTTATCGAGCAGGCGGCGCGGCATATTGGGGTCGCTCTTATTGATCGCATGCAGGAACGCATAGCCGAGTTTCGCCGTCCACCGGCTGCCAAGCTTCTGCTCGACTTCGGCCTCGATGCCGCTGATCTCCGCACGACCGATGTTCTTAAAGCTGTAGATCATATCGGGGGCGGACATCCATTTGAACTGGCCCTGCGGCGTTGACTCATTAATTTGTGGAGAAAAATCCATCAATGATCCCGTGAAATACGTCGTCATGTAGTTGCGGATGCGGTTGTAGAATATGCCCGCCTTAGCGTAGGTGTTCTTATTCTCTCCTTCGACCGCAAGATCAAAGTTGATGGACGTCTCCGGTTTCAGATTGGGATTCCCCTCCCAATACCAGCCCATGCGCGCCTTGCCGCCGCCGACGACTTTCTTCGCAAAATCGGGATCCGATGGACTGATGATATTGCCGTCCTTATCGAGCGCGTTCCCATGTTGATCTTTTTTATAATCAAAACCCATGGGATTGCTGCCGTACATCTCCCAGTTGTAGTACAGCTCGCCCATGCCCGGCTCCGTATAGCCCGTACCCAAATTCACCTTGAGGCGGCGATGCGCGTTGCCGTTTAGATTGTGCGTCATACCGAGGTTTGCCGTCACATGCGAGCCGAAGAGGCTGCTGTGATCGAGCCGTACGATAGGTGCAAGAATCGTATTTTGATTGAGCTGCCAAGTATCCTGTAGGAAGATATGCTCCTTATGGATCGTCGCCTCGCCGACGATCTGCTGGTTCGTTCGGGCCGCATATTCCTCCTCGTAGGTCTTGCCATTGAGGTACACATTTTTATCCCGATAATATGCCGCGATTACTTCAAAGGGATTTGCAATGTCCGGGTTGTCGTTGTTCTTTGCTTCCTGCTGTAGTTGATCGCCAAATTCCATGAACTTGTCCAACAAATCCGGTCTGGACATCAAAGTCGTCAGGTCAATCGCACCGCTTGCCGCATCTCTGACTTGCAAATAATCTTCGTAGGTGAATTTTGGTAAATGCGTCGCCGCATTGTTTTCATCATAGCCGTATTTTTCATACATATAGTCCCATTCCAACTGTCCGTTGGCGTTCTTCTTCCATTGGTAGTTATGCACGCCGGAGTCCGGCGCGCCGGTCTTGCTGTCAATATGAAGGCTCTTATCATAGTCCCACGGATCGATCGTTCTCGTATAGGTATGCGGCGCGTTCTTGAGACGGCTGCCGCTGCCTTGTTCCCGCGTATAGCCGAAGCCGTAGGTGAGGAGATGTGACTTGCCTGCCTGCGTATTGGCGGATGCCTTGATCCCGTATTGGCGATGGTCAATGTCGTCTACATAGTCCAGCTTGTTCTTACCCTCATACATCGACTTCGCGTATTCGCTGGTCAGCGTCACATCATCCTCGTTCATGCGCGCATAGTTCAGCTCGACATTCCAGTCCGTATTGCCGCCGCTGCTGCCGCGCCACGAGAAGCTATAATTGTTCCGATCGGCGCTTCGCTTGAAATGTTGGATCGGCTCCATCGGCGAATCCGTATGCTTACTGTAGCGCTCCAGTTCCTCTGTGTAACGATTTGCACTCAGCTGCAAGCTGTTGCGTGCGTCAATATCATAGCTTGCCATGATGCCTACGTTCGCGGTATTGCCGTAAAAGCGCAGAGAATTTTTGACGCCCTGCATGCCTCCCCAATCGAAGATGTCGGCAGAAATGGAATGCCGCAGCCCTTCGGTCGCGTAGATCGGCATGAGATCGCGCTTGATGCCGTAGAGACTGAAGCGGAATTTTCCCATCTGCCCCGTATCCGCGCGCAAAAAGGCGTTCGCATAGGGGAAGACGTCGCTGTCGCCGCGCTCGCGCCTGCCCTCCACGTTAAAATGCAATCCTGCCGTCTTGGCCGGCTGCTTTGTGACGACGTTGATCACGCCGCCGATGGCGTCCGCGCCGTACTTCGCGCTCGCTGCTCCGCGGATGATCTCGATGCGTTCGACGTTCTCGGTGCCGAGGCGCTGGAGCTCATCCGCCGCGCCGTAGTACTTCGCGAAGTCGCCCATCACGGGCTGTCCGTCGACGAGGATGAGCGTATGCCGCGGCTCCGCGCCGCGGATGGAGACGCCGACGCGGCCCATCGCATCGACCGTACGCGTCACACCGACCTCGCTGAAGATGATGTCCTCGACGGATTTTGCCTGTTTTTTCGCGATGTCTTCCTTCGTGATGATGGTCGTGGACTGGGATTCGTATTTCGCCTCTTCCTGCGCGGCGTCAGCCTCCACATGAATATCAGCAGTAGAAAGGCTGCCCCCCCCCCGATGAACCGTCGTCCGCCCATGCGGAACAGACGGGGAGGGCAAGCCATGCGCTCACGGCGCAGGTGAGGAAGCGCTGCATTCTTTTGGTCGTCATAGGGCCACACTCCTTTGCAAGCGATGTGCTTCTACACACATCACGTCCTTTTGAACAGAATGAGAATCTATATCGAATTATACGACTGATCAGACTTCTTGTCCATATCTTTATGAAAAATTTCTGATTGAGTATAATATTATGTGATTTATGAATGACATTCACTTTTTTCTCGCTGCGGGGACGCATCGTTCGGAGGGCGGTGCGGCGGCTCTACAAAGCGCATGTGCATCGTGCTGCCTGCACGCGCGGCAGAGGCAGCGCGCTTCCTCTGCCGCAAAAAAAGACTGCCGCACGGCGCTTGACGGGCGCGTGCGGCAGCGTTGTTTTCCGGCGATGCGGCGCATTTATCCCCGGTTGAAGTTCGGCTTGCGTCCTTCGAGGAAGGCGGCGACAGCCTCGCGGTGGTCGGCGGATGCGCCGGCCTTGGCGAGGTTTTCAGCCTCAAGGCGGTTGTAGTTCATGTATTCGCGATAGAAGATCTCATAGTAGAGCTGCTTTTGCATCGCGATCGCGCCGAGCGGACGGCGCAGGAGTTTTGCGGCGAACTTCTGCGTTTCTTCAAGGAGCGCGTCCTCTGCCGCGAGCCGCGTCGCAAGGCCGAGACGGAGCGCCTCTTCGCCGTAGACGGGCGCGCTGAACGCCATCAGTTCCGCGGTCTTGGCGAGGCCGACGATCTGATGCAGGTGATAGATGCAGCCCGTATCTCCGGGGAGCGCGACGTTCGAGAACGCCGTGAGAAGATAGCTCGACGCGGTCATGATGCGGAAGTCCGCGCCGAGCGCGATGCCGCAGCCGCCGCCGGCCGCCGCGCCGTTGATCATCGCAACGACGGGCTTCGCGCATTTCTTGAGCGCGAGCGACGCTTCTCCGGTCAGCATGGAGAGCTCGTAGCTGATGAACTCGAACGTCGCCATTTCCTTGATGTCGCCGCCCGCGGAAAAGTTCTTGCCCGTGCCCGTGACGACGATGACCTTGACGCCCTCGTCCGCGCCGCAGCGCTCGACCGTCGCAATGAGATCGCGGAACATCTGCGCGTTCAGTGCGTTGTTGGCCTGGGGACGATCAATCGTGATCGTTGCGACGCCGCCCTCGACAGCGCATTTAATGTGTTCGTACATGATGGCCTCCTTTTCGATGCGATTCGTTCAAAAATCTATGAACATTATAAATTATTTTATATGCGTTGGTCAATGAAGGATCGACGCGTACGGCTCTTTTGCCCGCGGTTCCCGATTTTTAGACAGTTAATCCATAATTTATTTGAAAAAACGTGTAACAGCTGATACAATGAGAGAGCCTGTCAATATATCATTGTGTTGACAACTTTCGGAGCAGCCCGCCGCTCGGGTGCATCCTGACCACGGACGAGGAGGAAAGGGTTTTGAATAAAGGGAAATATTTCACGGGGCGCGTGGCGCGAGCATTGGCGCTGACTGCCGCCGTCGGGCTTTTCGCGGGGCCGGTTTCGGCGGAGACGGTGAAGGTGAATCTTTCGGACAGTGTACAGATGGCGCTCGAGAACAATCGCACGATCAAGCAGGCGCTGACGGGTGTGGACAGCGCGCACTGGTCGCTGTCGCAAGCGAACCGCAATATGGGGCCGAAGCTCACATGGGAGTCGACGGCCAATCGTATCGGCGGCGAGGCGTTCGAGCAAGCCCGTATGACCGGCATCAAATACGACTATAACTATGGCAATACGGGGACGATCTCCATGCCGGTCTACAATGCGGCGCTGAACGCGCAACGCAAGGCTGCGCGCTACGGGCTGAACGCCGCGGACTTTGCGCTCGAGCAGACGAAGCAGTCGATCCGTCTCACGGCGACGACAGATTATTTCAATATTTTGCAGGCACGCAATCTCATCAAGGTGCGCGAGGATGCGGTGGCGACGATGACGACGCATCTGTCGGACGTCAACGCGCAGCTGCGCGTGGGGACCGTGGCGCGCGCCGATGTGCTCGCCTCGGAGGTCGATCTCGCAAATGCGCGGCAGGCGCTGACGACGGCGCAGAACAACTACGCCGTGGCCGTTGCGACGCTGAATAATGTGATCGGCCTGCCGACGGATACGGAGCTTCAAATCGATGATGAGCTGCGCTATACGAAGTACGACCTGGCGCTCGAGGACTGCACGGACTACGGACTCCTCTACCGCGCGGATGCGGCAGCCGCACTCTATGCGGTCAAGCAGGCCGAGGCGGGTGTGCGTTCCGCCGAGGCGAGCTATCATCCGACGGTGAATGCCGCGGCGACGCGCTCGATCGCGGGCGAGCACGCCTTTAAGGACGATCATACGAGCAGCAATCAATGGGCCGCGGGACTCAGTCTCTCGTGGAACATCTTCGACAACGGCGTGACGGACGCGCAGGTGCGTGCGGCGAAGGCATCGCTGCGCAAGGCGGAGGAAAAGCAGGCTGCGACGGCAGAGCAGATTCGTCTCGATGTGCGCACGGCGTATCTCAATCTGCGCGCGGCGGAGCAGAATATTAAGACGACCGAGACCGCGGTCACGCAGGCGGAGGAGAACTATAAGATCGCGCGCGTGCGCTACAACGCGGGCGTGGGGACGAACCTCGAGGTCATGCGCGCGTCGGACGATCTGACGACGGCGCGCATGAATTACTATACGGCGCTTTACTCTTACAATACGGGTAAGGCGACGCTCGACAATGCGATGGGCGTGCCTGTGGATCTCGATGCTGTGCGTTACCGCGCGGCCGAGGCGGAGGGCAAGCGTGCCGCAGGCGCGCGCACGGCGGCGCGGCTCCATGACGACGCGCTCTTCGAGACGCCGAAAGGGGCCGAGGTGCGCGCGACCGAACCCGCGCCGACGGCCGAGGCGGGCGCGAGTGCCGTCCGGCGCGTACAGGCGGCGGATGCGGCCTATCGGACGGATCAGGGCAAATAGGAGGCCGTAAACGGCATCAAGAGGAGTTCTATGAGACGGAAGGTGTATGCCGGTATTGCCGTTTTGGCGGCGGTGCTCATCTGCGCGGCAGTCATCATCCACATTGTGCGCGCGCAGGCGTTCATGATGCAGATCGGCGCGATGGCGGAGAACCTCGCGTCGCAGACGCTCGGGACCGATGTGCACATCGGTGCGGTGCGCATCCGTTCACTGCATGAACTTACGATTGACGATATTGTAATCTACGATAAGCAGGCGGAGGCTGTTCTCCGTGCCGACGAGGCACAGGTGACGCTGCGCCTGCTTTCGTTGCTTTCATCGCCGGAGACGTCCGTGGACGAGATTCGTCTCGTGGGGGCGCGGGCGCATATCGTGCAGCGCGCGGACGGGACGTGGAACTACAGCGATCTCATTTCGGACGATACGGAGCCGAGCGCTTTTGCCGGTCGGATTCGCCTCACGGATGCGACGGCCGAGGTCGCTGCGGACGGCCGCACGCTGATGCTGACCGGCGTGACGGGGACGGCGGATATCAATCGCGGCGATCTGACGTGGGATCTCACGGGGACGCTCTTCGATCTCCCGCTGCATATCCGCGGGGAAAAGACCGGCGGGACGCAGACAGTCCGGCTCACCGCGGACGATGCGGCGTTGACGCCGCTGCTCGACCTCCTCCCGGAAGGGGCGCTGCCCGAGGATGTGGCCGTTCATTCCCTGCATGCGGATCACATCGGGATGACGCTGACACGCACGGACGGCGTGCTCACGCTTGACGGGCGCGCGGACGGTGTGCAGGCGGCGGCGCAGCTCTACGGTACGGAGACGACGGTGCAGACGGCGGCGCTCCGCTTCAATGAACGCGAGATCTTCCTCGCCGCGACGGCCGCGGCCGAGGGAGAGACGGCGCGCGTCGACGGCACGATCCGTCTCGATACCGGGACGCCCTATCTCGATCTCACTGTGCGGGCGCAGGATTTCTCCGTGGATAAAATTTTGAAAAACAGTGCCTATGAAGGGCCGCTGACCGCCGATGTGCATGTGACCGGGACGCTCGGCGATTTTACGGCGGCGGGTACGGTGTCAGCCGCGCAGGGAACGGCCTACGGCACGCCGTTTAGGAACGCGTCGGCCGCCGTGCTGTACGAAAATGGCGTGCTCTCTTTTCACGATCTGCATGCCGACGTCTTCGGCGGCGCGGTTTCGGGCGAGGGTGTCTTGGATACGTCCGATCTTTCCTATACGGCGCATCTCGTGACGGACGGCGTGCAGCTTGCACGGCTGCGCGCGGATGCGGACGTCCCGGTGCCGGACGGCATGGAGGGCGCGCTCGGCGCCAATCTCAGCGTCGTCGGGCGCGGCGCGGACCGTGACGCGCTCGGTGTGTACGGCAGCGCTACGGTGACGAACGGCGTTTACCGCAATATTCCCGTGGAGCGCGCAAGCGCGTCCTTTGCGGTGCAGGGAAGCGACATTACGATCGATTTTCTGAGCCTTAATCTTCCGCACGATACCGATCTCGGCATCGAGGGGCGCATCGTGGGCGGAACGGCGCTTGATCTGCGCTTTTACGGCGGGCATGTCGATCTGTCGCTGCTGAACCGCCTCGACGACCGGCTCAGCTTTGCCGGTCTTGCGGATTTCAGCGGTACGGTGCGCGGCGATATCCGCGATCCGCAGGTGGAGATGAAATTCTCGGCGACGCATGGGCAGCTCATGTATCAGCCGTTTGACAGCCTGCTCTTCCGTGCGGAAGGATCGCTCTCCGGGATCGGCATTCACGATTTTTCGATGGAGCGCGGCGGGCGCGAGGTCTGGCTCGTGAACGGCACGGTCGGGTTCACCGGGGAGCGACGCATCGATTTGCAGATCGATACGATGGGGGCGCGTATGGAGGATGTTGCGGCGCTCGTTGCGCCGGATCAGCCGATCACGGGCAATATCGACAACATCATCAAATTCACGGGGACGCTTGACAATCCTCACGCCGTCGGCTATGTGCATTTTTACCGCGGCAGCTATAACGGCGTCCTGCTCTCCGGCATGGACGGGGACTATTTCATGGACGACGGCATCATCCGTTTGCAGGTGTTCCACATCTATTCGCCGATGGTGGATATGGTGCTGAACGGGACGATCACGGCGCAGGGTATCCTCGACCTCGACGCCGAGGTGCGCGATCTCGACATGAAGCGCTTTCAGCATAAACTGCCCTACGAGGTGGAGGGACACGGTACGTTCAATGGAAAGGTCGTAGGGTCGCTTTCGTATCCGATTTTCCGCGGATCGCTGCAGGCGGACCGCATTTCGATGAACGGGGTGGCGCTGACGGAGGTCCGCAGCTTTGTCCACTATGAAAACGGCATCATCGAGATGGACCGGACGGGATTCCGGCAAGGCACGGACGGCACGGTGAGCGCGCGTCTGCACTACGATACGCAGACACAGGCGCTGCGCGGTACGATGGATATGGAAAAGTTCGATGTCGCGGCACTCCTTGCGCTCGCGAATCAAAAGGAGGACCGCATCGCGGGGCAGATCACGAGCCGCGCGACGTTCGGCGGAACGCGCGACAATCCGTCGGTAGCGCTCACGGGGACGATCACAGAGGGGACGATCGCGGGCTATCCTGTCACCGATGTCTCGGTCGATCTGACGCTCGCCGATCATGTGCTGACGATCAAAACGCTCGAAGGGAGGCAGGGCGCCGGCACGTTCTCGGCCACGGGGACGGTTGATTTCAACGGCACGTCGCGTGTCGATGTCGCGGCCTCGGATATTGCGCTCGGCATGTTCACCAGGCTTGCGGGCATTGACGAAGAGGTGACGGGGACGGGGACGGCGACGGCGCATATCGGCGGCAGCGTGCAGAGTCCTACGGTCGATCTGAACCTCACGGCGAAGGACGGCGGCGTGCACGGCGCTTCGTTCGACGAGATGACGGGGACGGCGCATCTGCGGGCGTCCGTCGTGCAGCTGGACGATCTGACGGTGAAAAAGACCATCGACGGCGTGACGTACGCCGCGAGCGCCCGCGGGACATTGCCGCTGCGTGCGCTCACTGCGGGGCGTGACGAGACGCTCAACGCCTACGAACAGATCGATCTTACGATTTCGCTCGACAATGCCGATCTCTCGCTGCTGCCGGTCTTTTCCGATCATGTGGAATGGGCGCTCGGCCGTACGGAGGGCGGGCTGAAGATCCACGGCTCCGTGGCCGCACCGCGCATCGAGGGAACGCTCCGTGTGACGAACGGTGCGGTGAAGATCAAGGGCCTCGAATATCCGGTGACGGATATGCAGGTACAGGTCGATGCGCTCGGCACTTCCGTCTCTGTGCGCGAATGCACGGGCCGTATGGGCGCGGGGAATTATATGCTCACAGGCCATATGGGACTCTCCGGCCTGCGGCCGACGGATTATGATTTTTCCCTCGTCCTCAATGCGCTCGACATCAAGACGTCGTTTTACGACGGACCGCTGACCGCGTCGCTCCGCCTGACGGAGGATACCTACTGGGGCGAGACACTGCCGAAACTCTCTGGCACGATCGATATCGATCGCGCGCTGATCTCCGTTCCGACGATTCCGGATACGGAGAGCGATTTGCCGCACATCATCCTGGATGTCGACCTCTCCGTCAGCCGACATGTGCATTTCTTCAGTTCCAACCTCTACGACATGCACCCGTCGGGCAGCATTCATTTCGGCGGCACGACGCAGCATCCGCGTACGACCGGACAGATCAGCGTGCGGCGCGGCGACACGGTCAGCTATCTGCGGACGCCGTTCAAGATCCGCGAGGGGACGGCGACGTTCAATCAGATGGAATCGTTCCTGCCGGAGATCAATTTCTACGCGGAGGCACGGTTGACGAACACGCGCGTGTACCTTTCCCTGAACGGGCCGCTGGATCATATGGAACTCAGCTTGAGATCGTCCCCCGAGATGTCGGAGGAGGAGATCATCCGGATGCTCACCCTGCGCAGCGCCTACCGCAGCGGCGAGGGCAATATCACGGCGGCGGACATCCTGTCGATCGGGCTCCAGATGAGCGTGCTCTCGGAGGTAGAGGACACGATGA
Source organism: uncultured Selenomonas sp. (assembly GCA_963515775.1). Classification (GTDB taxonomy): domain Bacteria; phylum Bacillota; class Negativicutes; order Selenomonadales; family Selenomonadaceae; genus Centipeda. Next base: position 12,212 of record CAUQAR010000031.1, read on the forward strand.
AGAACCTCCTGCACCTCGATGTACTGCGACTTTCGAGCGGCAGCGGTGCGCTGTTTGAGACCAAGGATGACGAGGCCGTCAAGAAAAATGAGGACGAGTACAATGTCGAGGTGGGGAAATATCTCGGCGACCGCGTGCTCGTGCGCTATGTGCAGGGGCTGGGCAGCGCCTCGGACCGGCACCGCTACGGCATTCAATACGATTTCAGCGATGCGTTCGGCATATCGTACGACCGCGAGGGATCGAATCAGCTTGTCGGCTTTGAGGCGCGCATTCGGTTCTAAAAATACGAAGGAGAGGAGGCGGCGCCGTGTTTTCGGAATATATTGCAAAGCTCTCCGCTGTGCGGAAACTGCACCCGGAGGAAGAGCGCGCGCTCTGGCGCGCCTATAAGGAAGACGGCGACGAGTGCGCGCGGCGGCGGATCATCGAGGCGTATCAGCTGCTCGTCTTCCGCGAGGTCCAGCCGTACCGCAGTCTGCCCGTTGTGATGGATGCGGTGCAGGAGGGGACGATCGGGCTCATCGAAGCGGTCGAGCGGTACGATCCCGCGCACGGGGCCGCGTTCAGTCTCTATGCAGTGCATCGTGTGCGCGGACGCATCCACGACTTCCTGCGGCGCGAGGGGGCGGTCGATTTGCCCTGTCTTGAGGCGCAGACGGAGACGACCGCCGAGACGGCGAAGGAACTGCTCGTTGACGAGCAGCCGTCGGTCGCGGAGCTCGCCGAGCATCACGCGCTTGTCGGCGTCCTCGGCGCCGCCATGGAGCGGCTGCCGAGACGCGAGCGCCTGGTGCTCGAGGGCGTGACGATCGGCGGCGCGCAGGCTCAGGCCATGGCGGACCTGCTCAATGTGACGCCGGCGCATATCTACCGCTTGCAGAAAAGCGGCATCCGCCGCATCCGCGGCATGCTCTCGCGGTTCATGCAGCATTGGTAAGACTTGAATCTATATCACACCTTGTAGTATAATCTATAGAATCTATGGAAAGGGGAGGTGCAGCGATGGACACGGAGCGTAAAGAGCGGCAGAAGTCCATTCGTGCCGCGCGTGATTGGCTCTCGGGCGCTGCGGATGCGCTCGCAGGCGAGGATGATCTCGCAGGCGATCTCAAGGTCATGCTGGCCCGCGCAGAACTTGCGCGCGTCGCCGCGTCCCGCAG
>CAUQAR010000032.1:0-13362 GCA_963515775.1 uncultured Selenomonas sp.
ATTATACCACGCTTGGCAAGAGGGGGCTGTGCTTTTGCGCACGGCCCGCGGATATAAAAAAACCGCCGACGCACCGGAGCGCCGGCGGCTTTTCGTACGGAATATTTTATTTGCCTGGATTAGAAGAAGAACTCGACGCGGCCGAAGATGCGCTTCATCTTATCTTTTCCGTTCATAAAGGCAAGCTGGCTGTCGGTGAGAATACATTTTCCGTCGAAATAGACGAGCGAACCGACGACATTCTTTGCAAATGTATACTGACCGCCGATTTCCCAACCCTTGGCATTCCACGGCGCACCGTCGTATGTCGGTTTGATCGTCGCGCCGCCGCCGACATAGCGGTATGCTGTGTAGATGCCAAAAGAACCCGCATCTTCGGGATCTGCGCCCTTATAGCCGAGCTCAATATTGTAGGATTTCAGATGCACATTTTTGATATCTGGCGCTTCATGGCTCTGATTCTTCCAATAGCCGCCCGTGAGGTAAACCGTACTGGTCGGGCGCCACGTGGCACCGATGCCCCACAGATTGCATGTTTCACTCAGCCCGGCGGTATCGTGTGCGAAGTCCTTTTGTTTGAGACGCAGATATTCCGCTGCGAGCTGGAACTGCTGCGAGGGCTGCCATGCCGCATGCGCCCACTGGAGGTTTGCCGTTGTACTTCCGCTAAAAATCCCGGCATCCCTTGCTTCCTGAATCTCATCTCCCCACGCGGAATGCGTGAGATTGTAGCGTCCTGCAAAGAGCGTTGCGGTCAGCGGCTGATCCTTGCCAAAGGTAACGGATGCGCCCGAGAGGTCGTCGTCCAGTATCATGCCCTGTTCCGTGAACACGGGCAGGCGTCCGAACTGGATGACCGTTGACCCGTAGGTGCCTTCGGCATACAGGCGCTCCAGGGAAAGATGCGTGTCATGAGTATCGTCGTCGCTGTCGGTCTTCATGTTGGTTGCGGCATCGAGACGTGCCTTGACCCGCCCATGCGCATTGACTTCTGCCGTCGGTTCGAGACGCAGGAGCAACTCGTTGTCGGTCTTATCGCCGCCTTCTCTTTCGTAGAAGTTGCCGCTGTCCTTTGTATAGGTGTAACGCAGCTCGCCCGTCCACTTCACCATGTCGGCGTTGCGTTCGAGATTCGACACGCGCACGCCGAGGTTGTTCAGCTCGTCCGCGAACTCGGCCGCGAGGCGGTCGATGAGCGCGCGGTCCGCGGTGGACATGTCATTCTTTGCCATCGCCTTGGCGACCATCTGCGCCATTTCGTAGCGCGTGATGTTTCGATCACCGCGGAACGTGCCGTCGCCGTAACCCTCGACGACGCCGTCGGCGGCGAGCTGCGTCACGGCGTCGTACGCCCAGTGGTCGCGCGGGACGTCGCTGAATGGGTTCGTCGCCGCCAGCGCCGTGCTCGATGCGCCGATGACGAGCGCCGCGCCGAGCGCGGCTGTGAGCGTTTTCTTCATAGGAAACTCCTCCTTTTCATCCTGCGGGAATCCGCTGCCGCCGCGCGCCTGTGTTGCCAATCGGGATTGTGTCTGCGGCACACGAAGCGTATGAATTCCATAAATTAACTGAATCTAATAATCATTATACGGAGAGGGAGCAAGGCTGTCAATAAAAATAATACACAGAGGGGCGGAGCATGGGGGCATTTTCTGCACACGAAATATATGTTGAGATTCCGCATTGTGTCTGCTATACTTTTCCTATGGATAATATGCAAGGGGAGCGTTCCTTCATATGGGACGAGCATAAAGACCGGATCAATCTGAAGAAGCATGGAATATCGTTCGAGACGGCGATGTATGTTTTTGCTGATGAGGCTCGTATTGAGTGGTATGATGAGGAACACAGCGACACGGAGGATCGGTATAAAGTCCTTGGCCGAGTAGGCCGAGTGGTTCTCGTTGTTTTTACGGAACAAGAGGAACATACGCGCATCATCTCGGCGCGATTGGCGAATGCACAGGAACGGAGGCGATGCTATAATGGCAGATATTAAGAGGGTCCTCAGAAAAGGGCAGACGCCGCCGCGGGAGGCCCTCATGGAGACGGAGACGGCTGCGCGGAACAGAATCATTGCCTATGATGCGGACTGCCCGCCCACGTCGGCGCGCGAGTTTGAGCGGATTGATCGGATGATTGCAGCGCGTACGCCGGCAGACAGGCGGCCCTCCTCCGAACAAGCGGGCTAACTTACGATTTCCACGGCAGAAGAGCGAAGCCGCTGCACCTCCATTGGTGTGGTGGCTTCCTTTATTTCGTCGGAAGAGCCAAATTTTATATAAATATATTGAGATTCCGCATTGCGTTTGCTATACTGATTGTAGACGATAGAGAAGAGCGCCGTGCGTGCCGCGTGTGCGGACGAAACGCGTCGATGATAGATATAAGAGACAGAAGAGAGCAAAGGTTTGCGCCGCGTCCCGCAAGGGCGATGCGTTTCCCCGCGGACGGCAGAGGTCGCCGCCCGCATAAAGCCGGATGGAGCAATGAAACATGTGAAAGGAAGATGAACAATGCAGCTAAAGGTTCCTTATGGTAAGGGGAAGATGACCATCGACGTGCCGGACAAGAACTTCCGCGGGAAACTGGAGGCCGCGTTCGAAGTGGATCGGCATACGGGCTCGGAGTCCGAGATCGTCGAGCAGGCGCTCGACAACCCGATCGGCAGCGCGCCGCTCGAGGAACTGGTCAAGAGCAAAGCCCGCATGGTCATCATCACGAGCGATCACACGCGCCCCATCCCGAGCCGTGTGACGATGCCGATTCTCCTGCGGCGCATCCGCGCTGCGAATCCCTCCATCGACATCACGATCCTCATCGCGACGGGGTTTCACCGTGCGACCACGCACGAGGAGCTTGTGGACCGTTTCGGCGAGGAGATCGTTGCGCGTGAGCACATCGTCGTACACGACGCGTTCGATCCCGCGGCGATGATCGACCTCGGCATCCTCCCCTCGGGGGGCAAGCTTCTCATCAACCGCACGGCCGTCGACACCGATCTCCTCATCGCAGAGGGCTTCATCGAGGCACATTTCTTTGCCGGATTTTCGGGCGGGCGCAAGTCCATACTGCCCGGCATCGCCTCGGCGCAGACGGTCATGGCGAACCATTGCAGCAAATTCATCAAGAGCGAGAGCGCGCGGACCGGCATCATCGCGGGCAATCCGATTCACCGCGACATGCTCTACGCCGCAGAGCAGGCGAAGCTCGCCTTCATCCTCAACGTTGTTTTGGATGCGGATAAAAAGGTCGTCGCGGCCTTTGCGGGCGACAGTCAAAAGGCGCACGAGACGGGCTGCCGGTTCGTCGGCAAGCTCGCCGAGATCCGCCGGTCCCCATCCGACATCGTGGTGACGACGAACAACGGCTATCCGCTCGATCAGAACATCTATCAGGCGGTCAAGGGCATGACCGCGGCGGAGGCCAACTGCAACGACGGCGGCGTGATCATCATGATCGCAGCCTGCAACGACGGCCACGGCGGTGCGTCGCTCTACGAAACGCTCAAGGCGGCGAAGACGCCGCGCGCGCTGCTCGATGAGATCGAGGCGACGCCGCAGGAGGAGACGATCGCCGATCAGTGGCAGGCCCAGATTCTCGCGCGCATCCTCGACCGATACACCGCGATCATGGTGACCGACCAGTGCGATCCGCAGATGATCCGCGACATGCACATGGAGTACGCCGCGACCTTCGACGAGGCCATGCGGCGCGCGCTCGCCATCAAGGGGGACGATGCCTCCGTGACCGTCATCCCCGACGGCGTCTCCGTCATCGTGCGCTGAGGGGATTGCGGCGGCGCACCATGGGAGCAGATGCTCGATAACGAAATATCCGCCATCAAGGAGTTGCAGCGAAATTGTGTAAAAAACACGATGTCGTTACGGCTCCTTTTTGATGGCGACATTCCCTTCTCTGCGATATGCGCGCCTCAGTTGCAGGAGGGCGCCGCGCCGCTGCGTCCGGTAACGACGCACGGCGGCGTATCTCAATATAAGAAAAGGACTGTAACGAACGTGTTAAAAACACGATTTCGTTGCAGTCCCTTTTTATCTTGCAAACATGCTACTTGATCAGTCCGATCTGACGGAACCACGCCGCGAGGTCGTCGGCCGGGGTGCCGGAGGCGAACCGTTTGCCCTCTTTCCACGTTGCGGCGCCGGTCATGCGGGCGGCGAGGGCAGCGGCGCTCTGCGCGATGTCGCTGCTGCCCGAGGTGCAGATGGGGGCGACGGTCTTGCCGGAGAAGTCGTAGCTTTCGACGAAGGTGTCCATGATGCGCGGCTCCTGCCCCCACCAGATCGGGTAGGCGAGGACGACGGTGTCGTAGTCCGCGAAGTTTTCGATCCGGTTCTCGATCTTCGGCCGCGTGGTCGTGTCGCGCTGCTCCGTCGTTGCGCGCGAGGCGGGGTTGACGTAGTTCAGATCCTCGCTCGTATACGGCGTTGCGGGCTGGATGGCAAAGAGGTCGGCGCCGAGCACCTGCGCGGCCTCGCTCGCGAGCACCTTCGTATTGCCCGTGCCGGAGAAATAGACGACGAGGGTCTTGCTGCCCTCCGTTTTGGGCGCGGGCGCGGCGGACGGGGCGCTCTGCGGCGCCGCGGTGTCGGCGGCCTTCTCTGCGGGGGCGCCGCATGCGGTCAGCAGCAGTGTCATGAGGAGCGTGGTGATGATACATAGGAGTTTTTTCATTTCATTACCTCCGGTTCACACTGGGGCGGTGGGGCGGAGCGCCGCATCTCCCTGCATTAGGTTTATATGAGTATGCCGCCTATAGTATACACGAAGTTCGAGAGAAAAGGAAGGGGGCATCGACGCGGGTGCGGGACTCGTCGTCCCTTTGTCGTAGGAGAGCGTCATCTTGACAAGAGGGGCTGTGTTTTTGAACACTACAGGAAAGCAGACTTGTTGACGCGCGTGTTATGATAAATACAAAACATAATCGTACGAACAGGAGGAAGAAATGTTTCAACGAATCGATCGCCCCGGCTTTTACTATGGCTTCCCGGTACTACTCATGACGACGAAGGATCAAGAGACGGGGGAGGACGCCTTAACGCCGCTCTCCTCATCGTGGGTACTCGATCAAACGATCGTCATCGGGATCGGTGCGGGCAACAAGGGCTTCTGCAATGTGGAAGCGGGTTCGGATATGGTCTTTAACCTGCCGGGGGCGGATCTCTATGAAAATATCAAACGGATCGAACGCCTGACGGGGCTGCGGGAGCTCTCGGAGGTGAAGAAAAACCTCGGCTATACCTACTGCGCGGATAAGTTCGATGTCGGCGGATTTACCAAACTTCCGGGAGAGACGGTTTCTGCGGTGCGCATCCCGGAATGCCCCTTTCACATTGAGGCGACTGTCGAATCCATCACACGCAAGGACTGGTTCGCGATCGCTGTTTGTCGCATCGCGGCGATTTTTGCGGATGAAAAACTTTTAACGGAGGACGGGCGCATCGATACGGCGCGTTGGCAGCCGCTCATCTATAAGCTCAAGGAGTATACGACGACGGGAGCGCGGCTCGGGGCGAACTTTGGGTTCCGGGAATATTGAAGCCGCGCAGTCATAAAAGCGACAAAATAAAAGGGGCTGTAACGAAATTGTGTAAAACACGATACCGTTATGACTTTTTATTGTGGCGTCCCCTCCCCCGAAGGTACGCGCGCATGATTTGCAGGAGGGCGCAGCAGCGCGGCGCCCCTACCGGACGCGCATAAAGTGCGGTACTTGCCCGCGATGAAAAAGATCGGCGATATGCCACAGAGGCACATCGCAAGTCATAACAACACGGATATGGCAGAAGGATCATAGAGAGAAAACCGACCATATGATGCCGCCTTTGTAGGGGCGCCGCGCTGCCGCGCCCCGGAACAATCTGCGGCGGCATATCTAAGCATAAAGAAAGAGGCTGTAACGAAAATGCGAAAAATGCTATTTCGTTACAGCCCCTTTTATCTTGCAAAAATTCTACTCGATGCGGGGGGCCGGACAGCTTCGTCAGCGGATTACTTCATTTCCTTTTCCCATGTGCGGATGATGCTGAAGTCGAGCCGATCAGCGGTGTCCTCGAGGAGGCGAATCTCCTCGGGCGTCAGCGTGACGGCGGCGGCGCGCACGGCGTCTGCAACGTGATGCGGCTTCGTGACGCCGACGACGGGGAGCGTCCCCTTGCCGATCGCCCACGCGACGGGAATCTGCGCGATGCCGACGTTATATTTATCCGCGAGGGTTTTGAGCGCGGCGTTCAGCACCTCGATCTTATCGAGGACGGGGTTGTAGATCGCCGCGCGTGCAGAATTCTCCGGCATGGGGTGATGGGTGTCGTACTGCCCCGAGAGCGCGCCCTGCTCGAGCACCATGTAGGAGAAGAACCGGATGCCGCCCTCGCGGCAGTACCCCAAGATGCCCGAATCCTCCGAGGAGCGGTTCAGCAGGCTGTAGTGGTTCTGCACCGCGCCGAGCTTCAGCCCGTATTCACGGAGAATCTCCGCCGCCTCCTTGATCTCCTCGATGCTGTGGTTCGATACGCCGATCATCGGCGTGTCCGGTTTCCCCTTGAAGAATTCTCCGAGTGCGCGGATCCAGCGCGGCGCGTCGGTCGGATTATGAATCCAATAGATGTCTATGTTTTCGACGCCAAGCAGGTTGCACTGCCGCTCCCACATGTCCTTTACAGGCGTGTCCGATTCATAGTCCATGCACTGCGGCGTGAGCTTGTCCGAGACGATGTATGTATCGCGCGGCAGCTCCCTCAGGAATGCGGCGAGCATCTGCTCAGGGGTCCCCATGCCATAGGCGTACGCCGTGTCCCAGAGGTTTAGCCCCGCCTGCATTGCTGCGTCGAAGATCGGCCGGAGCGTCTCCTCTGTGTAGTTCGTGCCGAATGTGCCGTCGTTGCCCCACGCCCACGCGCCGAGTGCAATCTTTGGTAGTTGTGCCGTCATTGTACGTCTCCCTTCCTTTTGCAAACCTAACGGCACGTATAGCCGCCGGCGTGCGGTACAGGTCAAGCAAAGTATGCGCAAGGTCCTTGACTTCCAGTATACTCCAAGGCATATATTGATGTAAATACAGTGTAAGAATCGCCGGGGTATCATGATCTGTGGAGGGAGATATGATGAACGAATCCATCAAAGCGGTGCGGCTCCCGCATCCAAACGGGCGGCCGGCAGATACGGCCGAGATCGGCGGCGCGGCGGACCATGCGGCGGCGTTTCACCGCAGCTTTCCGAACTACGCGCCGACGCCGCTGGCCGATCTGAAGGAGCTCGCGGCGGTGCTCGGGCTGGGGCGCATCTGCGTCAAGGACGAGAGCAGGCGGTTCGGGCTCAACGCGTTCAAGGGGCTGGGGGCGAGCTACGCCGCCGGCAGGTATCTTGCGGAGCGCCTCGGCATCCCGCAGGAGGAGCTTTCCTATGAGTCTCTGCGCCGTGCGGTGCAGGCGCAGCGCCCCGGGCTGACCTTTGTGACGGCGACGGACGGCAACCACGGGCGGAGCGTTGCGTGGACGGCACGCGCGCTGGGGCTTTCCGCCGTCGTCTACATGCCGGCGGGCAGCTCGCCCGAGCGGCTGGCGCACATTCGTGACCTCGGCGCGGAGGCGTCCGTTACGCCGTACAACTACGACGAGGCGGTGCGCTTTGCGGCGGCGCAGGGGGAGAAGAACGGATGGATCCTCGTGCAGGATACGGCGTGGGCGGGGTATACGGATATCCCGCGGCGGATCATGCAGGGCTATACGACGATGGCCGCAGAGGCGGACACGCAGATGGGAGAACTGCCGACGCATATTTTCCTGCAGGCGGGCGTCGGGTCTATGGCGGGGGCGGTGACGGCGTATTTTGCCGCGCGCGGCGGGCAGGCGCGCCATCCCGTCGTCACGGTGGTCGAGCCGAACCGCGCGGACTGTCTCTACCGAACGGCCGCCGCAAACGACGGAACGCTCCATACCGTGACGGGCGATATCGGCTCCATCATGGCGGGGCTCTCCTGCGGCGAACCGAATCCTCTGGCGTGGGAGATTCTGAGGGACCATGCCGATCACTTCGTCTCCGTCCCCGAGTGGACCGCGGCGAAGGGGATGCGCATCCTTGGAAATCCGCCGGGCAGCGATCCGCGCGTCGTCTCCGGCGAGAGCGGCGCCGTTACGACGGGGCTCGTCGCCGCGCTTATGCAGGACCCGCACCTCGAAAAGCTGCGCGAACGCATCGGCCTCGGACCGGACGCGCGCGTCCTCTGCATCTCCACCGAGGGCGACACCGACCGCGCCATGTACCGCCGCATCGTATGGGACGGGCTCTATCCGAGCTTTGCGCCGCAGTGAAGCGCGCATCCGCTGCAAAAGCTCCGCCGTATAAAAGGGAACCGCCGCACTTGATTCGTGCGGCAGTCCTGCGGCGTATCCTGGAACGTTTCGGCGGCGCAAAAACACCCCGCGGGCGGAAATCCTGCGGGGTGTTTGATCTCATATGGATTTTTAAAGTGTTTTACTTTTTCCCGCCGTCGAGTTCGTCCAGATCGATGCGATTGGAGGCATTCACGGTGTCGTTGAACTCCTCGATGACCTCGTTTACCTTTTCCTTGCCCGCAAGGTAGCTGCGGAACTTCCCGATGAACGTATTGAGGTCGCTCTTGTATGACTTCATGTAACCGTCTTTGTCGGGGAGCTGTCCGGCGAGGTTCGTGATCTCCGCGATCTTTGCCTCTGCGGCTGCCTGATCGACCGGCTCCTTATCGAGCATATCGACGAGGTCGCGCGTCTTCATCGTCACGTCGATGAAGTTCGCGGCATTGGGTTTGCCGTCTTTGCGCATCTCTTCGAGCTGTGCGGTGCGCAGTTCCTTGTGGTGCAGGGCGACGGCGGCGTCGAGCTTTTGATAGGCCGCCTCGAACTTGTCGTAGAGCGGGAGATATTGCCCGATCATCTCCGTGCCGCCTTTGTAACCGTCCGTCATATAGGTTTTGGCGGAGTAGTAATTGTCCATCTTTTGCGCGAGCGGCGCGAGGTCCTTCAGCACCGCGATCACCTCGTCGGCGGCATCGTCGATGTCCTTGTATGCGCCGGCGGTCGCCTTATTGGCACGCGCCGCCTCGAGCGCGTCCTTCAGTCCATCGAAATCTGGTACGGAGATGCTGTCCGTCTGTTCGCCGCTGCGCATCCTCTGGAGGCTCGGCTCGTAGCTGAAGGAAAATGTGACGTAGCTGTCGTTGTAGCGATTCGTCGCCTCGACATAGGGCGCGAGCGCTGCGGTCTTGCTCTCGACGGAGTCGCCGGAGAGCATGGACGAGACGGCCGAGCCCGCCTTTTCGGCGGCGTTCCCGCCGCAGCCGGTCATGAGTGCAGGCGGCGCGAGCAGGAGTCCTCCCACCGCGAGGATGGAGAGGGCGCGGCGCATCGGATGCTGAGACATAAAAAATCCTCCTTTTGCTTCCTGGAAAACGGCGTCCGCCGGACGGCGTGGTCCATCCGGCGGAGTGTTGGGAAAAGTTGTAATATTAGTATAACTGAAGGAAACGGATGTGTCAAATTCGGGACGTATGGCCTATCCGGGTTAGCCGAGGCCGATGATGGCGCCGAGGCCGCGGAAGATGCCGCCGATGACATTGCCGAGGATGTTGCCGCCGCCGCGTTTCTTCACGCGGGTCTCGGCACGTTCGAGCTGGGCGGCGAGCTCGGTGTCGGTCTTGTCGGAGGCCTCCCACGCACGCCGGAGGAACTGGGCGGCCCACTTGTATTTCTTGTGGCGCTCGCAGATGAGCCCGTAGTACTGGTCGCCGCGCCACAGCGGATAGACCGTGCTCTCGCGCGCGATATCGTCTGCGGCGGCAAAGCTGCGGACGGCGTTCTCGTCGTCGCCCATTTCGTAGTAGGCGCGCCCGCGCAGTACATGGGCGTAGGCGAGCGCGTCGCCCGTGACGCGCGGGTCGCCAATGAGACGCGAGATCTCCTGTACGGCTGCGTTGGCGTCGCCGGCCTCGATGAGACGGACGGTCTCGTCGAAGATCGCCGTATAGGGGAGCGTATCCTCGAGCCGCGTGCCGCGCGTCGCAGCCGCCGCGTTCTTCGCGACCTGTTCGCGGATGCGCAGGGCGCTGTTCTGTGCCTTCAGGGCGTCGCGTTCGCGTTCGAGACGCGCGATCTCCTCCTTTTTATGCGTGAGGGATTCGATATTGACTTCGTCAGTGTCCACTTCGCAGGTGAGGCGGACGCGATACTGCCATGTGCCGCGGACGGTTTCGGGGATGGCCTCCTCTTTGATGATCCGGAGGATGGTGCCGGCGACCGTGCGCACCTCGTCCTTCGTGAGGGTGAGGTTCTTCGCCTCGGTATAGCTCTCGACATAGACGCCGGCCTGCTCCACGGCGGCGCGCATCGCCTCCTTGCGGGCGGCGTCGCGCGCGTCCTTCGGCGCATCGCTGTCGCCCATGACGTAGACGCCCTCGGCCTCGATGATCTGCGGCGCGGCAAAGGCGCTCCGGCCGCCGAGTGCGCCCCCGAGGAGTACGAGGAGTACGAAAACAGATAGGACCATCCGTGGACCCATGACTTATCCCTCCTGCCGGTCTTGGCGGTCCTGCTCCATGGAACCGCGAATGATCTCGGTGATGATCTGCGTCCAGTTGATGCCGCGCTTCGCGCCGGCGTCACCGCGTTCGGCGTGGCGCTGCTCCTGTTCGGCTTTATGCTCGGCGCGGCGTAGGTTCATCCAGAGCTCGTCGTCGCTCTTATCCGAGGCGTCCCACGCGCGGCGGAGCTCTACCGCGGCCTCGTCATAGCGCCCCGCCTCATAGTAGATGCGGCCGCGGTACTGGTGCAGGCGCCAGATGGGATAGAGGTCGTTCGTGTGGGGCGTGCGCTCGGCCGCCGCGAAGTCGGCGAGTGCAAGCTGATCGCTGCGCAGTTCATAGTATGCGCGGCCGCGCAGATAGTAGGCGTAGGCGCGCGGGCTGCTCGTCACGGTCGGATCGTCGATGAGGCGCGAGAGTGCCGCGATCGCAGGCCGCTCCTCGCCGCGCTGGATCATCGCCGCCGCATCGTCAAAGACGCGCCCGAGCGCATAGCTTTCCTCGAGCCGGGCGCCAATCTCTGTCTTTTCCGCGCCCTCGGCGCGCTCGTAGCGGGCAAGGAGCGCATCGTTCTGTCGTTTCAGCTCATCGCGCTCCTTTTGGAGACGCGCGATCTCGTTCTTGTTCGAGGCGAGCGCTGCGAGATCGACCTTCGACGCGTCCACCTCACAGACGAGATGCACGCGGTAGCGCCACGCACCGCTCACAAGCTCGGGCGTCGCCTCTTCCTTCAAGACGCGCAGGACGGTGCCCGCGACCATGCGCACCTCGTCCTTCGTGAGCGTGAGGTTCTGCGTCTCGGTGTAGCTCTCGACGTAGACGCCCGCCTGCTCGGTCGCGGAGCGCATTGCTTCCTGCCGTGCGGCGTCGCGCGCGATCTTTGGCGAGTCGTTGTCGCCCATCGTGTAGATGCCCTCAGCCTCGATGATCTGCGGTGCGGCCTGTGCGGCGGACGCCGTCAGCAGCACGGCGCTCAGCATAAAAACGGCGCATACGATGCGCAGCGGATTTCGTATCATTATATTCACTCCCTGACGATAGGCGCGCGGTATATCCGCGCGCAGGGCGGATGTTCTTCCGTAAGGTCAATCGTATTGTTCCAAAAAATGATTAAAGAGGCGTGAAAACTTGATTAGGGAGGCGTTGAATTTTATCTGCGGATCAGGTAAAAAATCTCCGGCGCAGGGTTGACAGGCCGTGCGTTTTTGGATATAATTACGCGGTAATGCTGATTTAGCTCAGTTGGTAGAGCAGCTCATTCGTAATGAGCAGGTCGTAGGTTCAAGTCCTATAATCAGCTCCATCTTGTCATCAGTGAGGCTCCCGAGAAATCGGGGGCTTTTTTGCATGCGCATGATGGGGCGTGAGGTATTGAGCCTTTTGGATGCCGCTTGGCATTTGCCTTGTCAAAAAAGCACAGCTGAATAATGGCTGCGGCAAACGCCGCGCGGCGCGAAAATCCCGTGTCGCACCGCAACCAAAGTGATGCGGAAGTTTCGATGCATCGCACGGAATGAGGAGAATGCGAGCGAAGGCGGCAGGTTTACGAAATCCTATCAATTCTATGCCGCCCCCATAGGGGCACGGCGTTGCCGTGCCCTCCGTCGATCAACGGCGGCGTATCATTCGTCGACCGCAGGATTTTTCGTAATGACACAGCTATGCGCCAAAATCCCGCGTCGCGTCGTGCAGTACGTCTCCGATCGGTTCTCGGATAACAAGCTCCGCCCGCGCATCGGCGCGCGTCTCCGTGCGGTTGATGAGGATGAGGTGCTGCCCGCGGAAGTAGTCGATCAGTCCCGCGGCCGGGTAGACGATGAGGGATGTGCCGCCGATGATGAGCGTGTCGGCTGCGCGGATCGCATGGACCGCGCCCTCGACGGTGTCGTTGTCAAGACTTTCTTCATATAATACGACGTCGGGGCGGACGATGCCACCGCATGCCGTGCAGTACGGCACGGGACGGTTGTGCAGGATGAAGTCGAGTTCGTAATGCGCCCCGCAGTCCATGCAGTGCGCGCGGCGGATCGAGCCGTGCAGCTCGTAGACGGTCTTCGACCCCGCCGCCTGGTGCAGGCCGTCGATGTTCTGCGTGACGACCGCCGCGAGGATGCCGCGCCGCTCGAGCTCTGCGAGCGCATGGTGGCCGGGGTTTGGCTCCGCCGCGAGATAGACGAAACGCGATCGGTAAAAGTCGAAGAACTCCGCCGGATGCGTCACGAGAAAAGAGTGCGACGCCATCTGCTCGGGGCTGAACTCACGATGCAGCGTCTCGCTGTAGATGCCGCCCGCGCTGCGAAAGTCCGGGATGCCCGACTCCGTCGACATGCCCGCGCCGCCGAAGAACACGGCGCGGTTGCTCTTACTGAGGATTTCCCGAATCTGTGCAATTTTATCCATGATATCCTCCTTCCGTCGTGCGTATTTCTCTTCTTATTCTATCGGCTCTCCGGCAGAAAAGCAATAAGCTGCTCCCGTCGAGATCATTTTCTTATTTTTATAATTTTATGAGACAAAAAAGAAAATATATGTTATACTCAATTTAAAAGCAAGGTATACAAAAAGTATACACATGAATCAACACGCATGAATCGACTCAGCAATCCCTGCGCTCTATCGGTACGCCGACATCACCACAGGAATTGCCCCGGCGGTTCGTTCGTGTTTTTTGTTTTTTGCACTGTCCATATGGGGGGACAAAGAGGAGAGAAAAATCGAGAATTTTGTTGCCGATTTAGGGAATCACTGATAAATAGTGGATAATCACAGCCAGCTGATCCGCAGACACA
>CAUQAR010000033.1:0-13212 GCA_963515775.1 uncultured Selenomonas sp.
GGCGCGCGGCGGAGATGTTCTTGCAGCCCGTGAGTATGGTCGCGGCGCGTGTGCCCGGGTTCTTAAAGAGGGCGTGCTTATCCGTCGGCAGGGTGAGTGTCCCGCGGTCGACGGTCGCGATCTGCTCGGCCACGCGGAACGCTTCGTCGCGGTCGTGCGTGACGAGGATCGCGGAGATGTCCTGCGCCGTGAGGATCTCGCGCAGCGCGGTCTCGATCTGCCATTTGAGATGGGTGTCGAGCGCGGAGAGCGGTTCGTCGAGGAGCAGGATCTCTGCGCCGCGTGCGAGGATGCGCGCGAAGGCCACGCGCTGCTGCTGCCCGCCCGAGAGCCCCGCGGGATACGCGTTCTCGAGCCCCTGGAGGGAGAACCGCGCGACGTTCTCGGCATAGATACGCTCTTTTTCCTCCTGTGTGCCGCCGAGCGCAAAGAGAATGTTCTCGCGCACAGTCATGTTCGGAAAGAGTGCGTAGTTCTGAAAGAGGTAGCCGACGTTCCGCGCCTGCGGCGGCAGGTCGATGCCGCGTGCGCTGTCGAAGAGCGTGCGGCCGTTCAGCACGATGCGCCCGCGGTCGGGCCGCTCGAGCCCCGCGATGCACTTGAGCGTCATGCTCTTGCCGCTGCCCGAGGCGCCGAGGAGCGCGAGGGTCGTGTCCCCGAGGGTGAAGTTTGCCTTGAGGGTGAAATCGCGCAGCTCCTTCTCGATGTTTACGATCAGCTCCATCAACGCACCTCCCGTTTCAGATAGAGGTTCATCGCGCCGATGAAGACGAGCGAGAACAGCGAGATGACGACTGCCCAGCGAAAGGCGAGGTCGTAGTCGTTTGCCTGCACGGCCGCGTAGATGGCCGTCGACATCGTCTGCGTGTGTCCGGGGATGTTGCCCGCGAACATGATGGTCGCGCCGAACTCGCCGAGCGCACGGGCAAACGAGAGGACGAGACCCGCGAGGATGCCGTGGCGCGCGTTCGGCAGCACGATGCGCCAAAAGATGCGCCAGTTGCTGACGCTGAGTGTCTGCGCCGCGTGGATCATGTTCCGGTCGATCGCCTCGAACGCGCCGCGTGCCGTGCGGTACATGAGCGGGAGGCTCACGATAACCGCCGCGATGACCGCCGCGCGCCATGTGAAGACGAGCGGCAGGTCGATCGAGAGCAGGGCGCTGCCGATGGCGCTGCGCTTTCCGAGAAAGAGCAGCAGGAAGAACCCCACGACGGTCGGCGGCAGGACGAGCGGGAGCGTGATCACGGCGTCGGCGAGCGTGCCCGCGAGGCGGCTGCGAATTTGCAGGACGCCCCACGCGAGCGCGATACCGACGAAGAAGGTGATCACGGTCGCAAGCCCGGAGACCTCGAGCGATATGATGAGCGGCGAGAGTGTTTCGTCCGTCATTATTTTACGGTGAAGCCGTACTTTTTAAAGACTTCCTTCGCGGCGTTGGTCTGGAGGAATGCGAGGAACTCCTTCGCGGCGTCCATATGCGGCGCGTCCTTCAGCACGGCGGCAGGGTAGACGATGGGCTTGTGCGTGTCGGCGGGGGCGACGGCGGTCACCTTGACCTTGTCCGAGACGGCCGCGTCGGTCGCGTAGACGACGCCGCAGTCCGCGTCGCCCGTCTCGATCCACGCGAGCACCTGACGAACGTCGGAGCCATAGACGGCGCGCGCCTTCACCTGATCGAGGATGCCGAGCTTCGTGAAGACTTCTTCGCTGTATTGTCCGACGGGGACGCCTTTCGGTTCGCCGAGCGCGATATGTTTGACTTCGGGATCGAGCACTGCCTTGAAGTCCGGCAGATTCAGCTTGCTATCCTTCGCCGTGATCAGAACGACGTCGTTGATGAGCAGGTCGGTGCGCGTGCCGTCCGCGAGAAGCTTCTTCTCGTCGAGCGCATTCATCTGCTTCTGCGCGGCGGAGACGAAGACGTCGGCGGCGCCGCCATTTTCGATCGCCTGCTGGAGGGCGCCGCTGCTGCCGAAGTTGTAGACGAGCTTGACGTTCGCGTGATCCTTCTCGTACATTGTCCCGAGTTCCTTCATCGCGTCCGTGAGGCTCGCCGCCGCCGAGACCTGCAGCTCGACGGGTTCGCCCTTCGGCGCCTCGGCGGCCTTGTCGGCCGATCCGCCGCAGCCCGCGGCCAGCAGCGCCATCGAGGCAAGACCTACGGTCAGTATTTTTTTGATGTTCAGTTTCATGTTACTATGCTCCTTTACCAGATTGGATAGGCACGGCGGTTTCCCGCCGTACCCCGTGACGCAGAGTACGTCAGGCAGGGATTCGTAGCGTATAGCCTTAGAATGCTCCTGCTCGGAGTTTTCCCCATGCGGGGACTCGGTCAGCGGACGAATGTGCCGCTCTTGCCGCCGGACTTGCGCTCAAGATGGATCTCACCGATCTCCATGCGCTTGTCGATCGCCTTGCACATGTCGTAGATCGTGAGCAGCGCGACGCTGACCGCGTGCAGCGCTTCAATCTCGACGCCCGTCTCGCCCGTGACCCTCACGGTCGCTGCGGCGCGGACGGTCGGCTGCGGCGTGCGTTCGAGCGTGAAGTCGACGGTGCATTTGGCGATCGGCAGCGGGTGGCAGAGCGGGATCGTGTCCGATGTGCGCTTGGCCGCCATGATGCCCGCGATGCGCGCGACGCCGAGGACGTCGCCCTTTGCCGCGGTGCCGGCTTCGATCGCGGCATAGACCTCTTCGTTCACGCGAATACAGCCGGTCGCGATCGCCTCACGGTGCGTTTTCTCCTTGCCGCTGACGTCCACCATGACGGCGGCGCCGCGCGCGTCGAAATGCGTCAGTCCCGTGTTCGGCATGATGCTCCTCCTTTCTGCTCTAATGTTTTTATCATAACGTAGGAGCGGTGGAAAATCAATGACTTTTCTCGGTTTCTGTGTGGCGCTGTGCAGCCGCATTTCATTTTTTGACGATCGGTGTCCACGGAATCTGTACACACACGCGCATCATAGGAATAGACGATAGAAAAAAATGATGAAAATATGGGAAAATTTTATATAGCTCCATAGAAAACTCATAGAGAAAATTTATTTTATGTGGTATAATCAATAAAAAGAATGTATAAATGAGAATGATTTTTAAGCAAAGATTAATTCGGAGCCCAGTATTTCCGATGGATCTTACACTGTGTATGATCGCGGCGATCGTGTGAATTGGGATACATGGCGCCGCGCCGGCGGAACGGGGAGAGGAAACGATGCGCGAGGTTCGTGTGCAGGATGCGGTGGGGATGACCCTCTGCCATGATATTACGGAGATCGTGCGCGGCAGAACGAAGGGCGCGCGCTTTCATAAGGGAGATGTGATCCGGCTCGAGGATATTCCCGTCCTCCTGCGGCTCGGCAAGGAGCATCTCTATGTGTGGGAGGAAAATGAGCGCATGCTGCACGAGAATGATGCGGCGGCGATCCTGCGCGACCTCTGCCAAAATGAATATATGGCGGCGAGCGTACCCAAGGAGGGCAAGATCGAGCTGAAGGCGACGATCGACGGCGTCTTCGAGATCAACGAGGAGCGGCTCGACGCGGTGAACGACATCGACGACGTGATGATCGCGACGATCGCGCAGCATTACCCTGTGCAGGCGGGGGCAAAGCTCGCGGGGATGCGCGTCATTCCGCTCGTGATTGAAAAGGGAATTATGGACGAGGTGCGCGCTGCGGCGGGGAGTGAACCGCTGCTGCGCCTTTTGCCGTATCGAAAGATGAAGGTCGGCGTCGTGACGACCGGCTCCGAGGTCTTTCACGGGCGCATCAAGGATACCTTCACGCCCGTGCTCGACGCGAAGCTCCGCGCGTTCGGCCTCCGTGTGGACGAACACCGCCTCTCGGACGACGGGACGGAGCATACGCGCGCGGCGATCGCTGAGCTGCTGGATCTCGGGATGGATATGGTGCTCTGCACGGGCGGTATGAGCGTTGACCCCGATGACCGCACGCCCGCCGCGATCAAGGCGACGGGGGCGCGCGTCGTCACCTACGGCGCGCCTGTACTCCCGGGGGCGATGTTCATGCTCGCCTATTATGAAAAAGAGGGACGGACGGTTCCCATCATGGGCCTACCGGGCTGCGTCATGTATTCGCCCGCGACGATCTTCGATATCGTGTTGCCGCGCGTCGTGGCGGGGAGCATCTGGACGCGCAGGGAGATTCGGCGACTCGGCATCGGCGGACTCTGCATGGAGTGCAAGGTCTGCCGGTATCCCGTCTGCCCGTTTGGAAAGTAGGTGACGAGATGGAACTGTTGGAACTCGAGCATGCCGTCGATGTGCTGCTTTCCCATGTGCTGCAGCCGACGTCCGAACGCGTGCCGCTCATGGCGGCGGCGGGGCGCACGGCGGCGGAAAACGTCTATGCGGCGTTCCCGAATCCGCCGTTTGACCGTTCGCCGCTCGACGGCTATACGTTTGCCGCGGCCGGCACTGCGTCTGCGACGGCGGAGCGGCCGGTGCGCCTCAAGGTGATCGGCGAGGAGTGCGCGGGCGACTTCTTTGCGGGAACCGTCGGTGCGGGCGAGGCCGTCCGCATCATGACGGGCGGCGCGATTCCCACGGGCTGTGACTGCGTCGTTCGGCAGGAGGATGTGACGGAGGACGGTGCTGCGATCCTTGTGCCGTTCCCGTTGCGCGCGCATGAGAACTACTGCGACGCGGGCGAGGATGTGAGGGTCGGTACGCAGCTCGTTCGGCAGGGCTACGTCCTGCATGCAGCGGAACTCGCGGTGCTCGCAGGCCAAGGGCATACGGATGCCGCAGTGTACCGTCGTCCGCGCGTTGCGGTGGCGAGTACGGGAGACGAGCTGCTGCCGCCGGGAGAATCCCTGCGCCCCGGCAAGATCTACAACAGCAACCTCTACCTGGGGCTGGAGCCCGTCCTTCTTGGCATTCTGCCCGACGATGCGGAGGCGGCGGCGCGCGAGATCGCGGCGTACGCGGCGGGGATCGATCTCTTCCTCACGACGGGGGGCGTCTCCGTCGGCAAGAAGGACATTATGCACGGCGTTGTGCCTGCGCTCGGCGCGGAGCGCATCTTTTGGCGCGTCAATATGAAGCCGGGCGCGCCCGCGATTGCCTACACGCGGGGGGACATGCTCGGCATCGCACTTTCGGGCAATCCGTTCGCTGCGTACGCGACGTTCGAGCTGCTCGCGCGCCCCGTACTCGCGCGGATGGAGGGGCGCGCGGAGGTCCGGCTGCGCCGCACGCGGGCAACGCTTGCCGACGCGTTCCCAAAGGAATGTCTTGGCCGTCGCTTCCTGCGCGCGCGCATGGGGGATGACGGGCGCGTCTATCTGCCCGACCGGCACGAATCCGGAACGCTGTACTCTGCGGCGGGCTGCGACGCGTTTGTAGACGTGCCGGAGGGAACGCCGCCGCTCGCCGCGGGGACGGAAGTCGATGTGGTGCTCCTTTGAGCTTATAGATATATAGAAGAAGGCTGTTATGCGGGATCAGTTTCAGCGAAAAATCGAATATCTGCGCATCTCTGTAACGGACTGCTGCAATCTCAGATGCCGTTACTGTATGCCTGTACACGGCGTGCAAAAGCTCGCGCATGCGGATATCCTCTCCTACGAGGAGATTCTGCGGGATGTGCGGGCGCTTGCAGGCCACGGCATCCGCAAGGTGCGCCTGACGGGTGGCGAGCCGCTCGTGCGCCGGGATATCGTCACGCTCGTGCACGGGCTGAAGAATATCCCGGGCATCGAGACGGTCGCGCTGACGACGAACGGCGTCCTCCTCGGCGAGATGCTGGACGACCTCTTGGATGCGGGGCTCGACGCGGTGAACCTCAGTCTCGATACGCTCGACGGGGGAAAGTTCCTCTCGATCACGCGGCGGCCGCTCTTCGGCAGCGTGCTGGCATCGCTCGAGCGGCTGTCGGAGGAGCGCCGCCTCGATGTGAAAGTGAACTGCGTGCCGATCGCGGGTGTGAACGACGATGAGATCGCGGCGCTCGCGGCGATTGCGCGGACGCATCCGATCAAGGTGCGCTTCATCGAGCTGATGCCGATCGGCTGTGCGCGGACCGAGGGGTACCGCGGCGTGCCGATGGACGAGGTACGCGCACGTCTCGAGGCGGCATTCGGCGCGCTGCTCCCCGTAGGAGCTGGGGCGCACGGCGCGCGCGCTGTGCCGCAGGGGCCCGCCGCCTATGTGCGGCCCGCGGGCTTTGCGGGGGAGATCGGCTTCATCGACGCGATGGCGCATAAGTTCTGCGATACCTGCAACCGCGTGCGCCTCACGGCGGAGGGCTTCCTCAAGCTCTGCCTTTACAGCAGCGCAGGGCTTGACACGCGCGCGCTGCTGCGCGGCGGCGCCTCGGATGCGCAGATCGCGGCGGCGATCGGCCGTGCCGTTTGGCAAAAACCCGAAGAACATTATTTTGAAAGGGACATGGAATCGCGCGACCGGCGCGCCATGTATCAAGTGGGAGGCTAATATGGGAGAAATCCGGGCGCTGTGCATCAGCGAGAAGCGCGGCACGCAGAAACATGCGATGGACCGCGTGTTCTTCATGACGGAGCACGGCATCGACGGCGACGCACATGCGGGAGACTGGCACCGACAGGTGAGCCTGCTCGGCCTCGGCGAGATCGACGACTTCCGCGCGCGCGGGGCGCATGTGGATTACGGCGCATTCGGCGAAAATGTCGTCGCGGAGGGATTCCGGTTCAAGGAGCTGCCGCTCGGAACGCGCCTGCGTGTGGGGCAGGTCTTCCTCGAGATCACGCAGATCGGCAAGGAGTGCCACAGCCATTGTCAGATCTATCATCAGGTCGGCGACTGCATCATGCCGCGCGAGGGTGTCTTTGCCCGCGTGCTGCACGGCGGATGGGTGACGGTCGGGGATACGCTCGAGATCACGACGGAGCGCATCCCGCTCGATGCGGCGGTGCTGACGGCGAGCGACAAGGGCGCGCGCGGCGAACGTGAGGACCGGAGCGGCGCGGCCGTCCGGGAGCTCCTCGCGGACGCGGGCTATGAGGTCATGGGCCACGGCGTTGTGCCGGATGAAAAGGATGAGATCGCGCGTGAACTGACGCTCTGGGCCGATCGCGGCGTCGGACTCGTCCTCACGACGGGCGGCACGGGATTCTCCGTGCGCGATGTGACGCCCGAGGCGACGCGGGCTGTGATCGAGCGCGAGACGCCGGGCATCCCCGAGGCGATGCGCGCCCTCTCCATGCAGGTGACCCGGCGCGCCATGCTGAGCCGCGCGGCGGCGGGCATCCGGAAGCGCACGCTCATTGTCAATCTGCCCGGCAGCGAGAAGGCCGTGCGCGAGTGCCTCGGCTTCATCTTGCCGGAGCTGCGGCACGGCATCGAGATCCTGCGCGGCGATACGGGAGAATGTGCGCGATGAACCTTTCTGATCTCACGCTCGTCGTTGCGGCGGGCGGGAAAAGCACACGCATGGGGCGCGATAAGCGTTTTCTGCCCTTCAACGGGGAGACGCTGCTTGCGCGTACGCTGCGCAAGGGACTTACTGCGGGGTTCGGCGAGATCATTCTCGCGGCGGAGGGAAACCGTGAGGAACTGCGCGCCGCGGCGAATGCCGTCGGCGCCGTGCTCGTGACGGACGAGACGCCCGCGCAGGGGCCGGCTGCGGCCATTGCGGCGGGGCTCCGGGCCGCGCGGTCAGAGTGGACGTTCGTGCTCTCGGGGGATATGCCGTTCTTTGATTTTGAACTCGTGCGGGCGCTTCTGCCCGAGGCGCGCGGCAAGCGGCAAGTCGTGCTCCCGACGGTGCTCGGTTACTGGCAGCCGCTCGCGGCCCTCTACCGCAAGGAGGCGGGCACGGCGTTTGCGGCGGGGATCACGCGCGGCGACCGCAAGCTCGGCATTGTCCTTCGGGAACTGGCCGTCAAGGAACTGCCGCTGACCGTCGACGCGGGCCTTTTCTTCAATGTGAATACATCCGCGGCCTACCGCCTCGCCTGCGGCCGTCTCGCGAACGAGGCGCGCCGCGTCCCCGTGCTCTCCGTCGCCGCGCCCGCCTCCGGCACGGGCAAGACGACGTTCATCGAGCGACTGATTCCGCTCCTTACGGAGCGCGGTGTGCGCACCGCAGTGATTAAGAGCGACGCCCACGGCTTTCAGCTCGATACGGCGGGCAAGGACAGCGCGCGGTTTACGGCCGCGGGCGCGGCGGCGGTCGCCGTGAGTTCGCCGGACGGCTATTTCGTTGCACAAAAGACGGATGAGCGGCGGAGCATTGAGGAGATTGCCGCCAAAATCGATAGCATGGATCTATACATTGCGGAAAGCCGATCCCACGGCGTTTTCCCCATAATCAGTCTCTATCGTCAGCAGGGAGAACCGCTCGTCGATATGCAGACCGCAGCGCTCTTTGAGAAAAAAAGGGCGGACGGCGAGTCACTTTCCGCCGCAGAACTGCCGCCGGAAGAAGAACTCCTCCGCGCCGATCTCGACGATATGGAAACGGCGGCACGGCTTGCCCTCTTCCTCATGGGGCGGCCGCTGTATGGCGCGGACGGCATGATGTTTTTAACCATGTGATTGTTTTTAGAAGGATCGTATTGTGGAACTACAGCGCAGTGAATTTATCGATACACCGGTGATCCGCTATGTGTCGGAGGAGAATACCTTCGTCTCGGATCATAAATATACGTCGGAGGAGGTATTCTTCGACATAGAGCTCAACGGCGCTCCGTTTACGACGGCGTTCTGCTCGCCCGTCGACTTCGAGGACCTCGTCGTCGGCATGCTCGCTCAGATGGGGCGCATCCGCACGGCGGACGATGTGACCGCGCTCTCGGTGGATGCCGCGGGCCTGCACGCCGTCGTCGAGACGAGTGCGGCGGCAAGAGCGTGGGCCGAGGAGGCCGTGCAGCAGCCGCGGTACTTCTCCGCGCGGCGCATCCTGAAGCTGCGCCCCGAGGAGATCTTCGAGCGGCCGCGCGACGTGCGTTTCCGCGCGCGGGATATTTTAAAGACGGCGGATACGCTCCTCTCGGCGCTTTCCAAAACACACGACACCACGAACGGCGTCCACAGCGGCGTCATCTTCGATCAAAAGCATGAGAAAATCCTCGTCTTCCGTGAGGACATCGGGCGGCACAACGTCTTTGACAAGCTCTACGGCTGGTCGCTCCGTAATCACGTGGAGATTTCAGATAAAATCATTGTCTTCAGCGGACGCTGCTCCTCTGAGATGATGTTAAAGCTCGGGCGCATGGGCATCTCGACGGTCGCGGCGAAATCCGTGCCGACGACGCTCTCGCTCTCGATCGCGAAGAAGCTCGGCATCACCCTTGCAGCGCGCATGGCGCCCGGTTCGTTCTGTGTGTATGCGAACCCGGAGCGCATCGTGCTCGATTGATTTGGTGAAAACAAAGGGCAACCTTTGTTCTCATAGATAAGTTTTCATATAGGTCTAGGAGAGCCTGTCGGCGGCAGCGTCCGCCGATGTGAAAGGAGAATCACGATGAACCTTAGCAGACGTGACTTTTTGAAAGCCACCGGGCTAAGCGGCGTCGGGCTGGCACTGGCGAGTCTTGGACTCGATGTCACGCCGGTGAAGGCGGCGGCAAAGGAGTACAAGCTGTCGGGCGGACGGGAATTCACGTCCGTCTGCCACTTCTGCGGCTGCGGCTGCGGCACGCTCGGCTACGTTAAGGAAGGTAAACTCATCAACCTCGAAGGCGCGGCAGATCACCCGGTCAACCGCGGCGGGCTCTGTCCGAAGGGGATCGGCTACGGTCATATCCCGAACTCGGCAGAGCGGCCGAAGTGTCCGATGTACCGCGCGCCCGGCAGCGATCACTGGGAAGAGATCAGCTGGGAAGAGGCCATCGACCGCGCGGCACGCGCCCTCAAGAAGGCGCGCGACGAGAACTGGGTCGGTCAGGATGAGGCGAACGGCTACAAGTTCATGAGTAACCGTACGGACGCCATCGCGTTTATCGGCGGCTCGCAGGTCAACAACGAGGAGTGCTATCAGCTCATCAAGATGGCGCGCGGACTCGGCACGGTCTTCATCGACAACCAGACGCGCGTCTGCCACGCGACGACGCCGCCCGCGCTGAACGCGGCGTTCGGACGCGGCGCAATGACGGGCTCTTGGTATAACCTCAAGCACGCCAAGCTCATTTGGATCGAAGGATCGAACATGGCGGAGTGCCACCCGATGGCGATGAAGAACGTCATGGAGGCGCGCGATAACGGCGCGATCGTCGTTCATGTCGACGTCCGCTTTACGCGTACCTCGCGCGTGGCGGATCATTTCTTCCAGCTGCGGCCCGGCACGGACATCGTCTTCCTCGGCGCACTCATCAACTACATCATTCAGAACAAGAAATACGACGCGGACTATCTGCGCCGCAACACGAACGCATTCTGCCTCCTGCGCGAGGACTATGAATTCGACGCCGGCATCTTCTCCGGCTACAACGAGAAAACACGGACTTATAACAAAGAGACATGGGGCTACCAGACGGACGCGAACGGCAAACCGCTGAAGGCGCCGACGATGGCGACGAAGAACACGGTCATGGATCGTCTCGCAACGCATTTCGAGCGCTACACATTCCAGAAAGCATCGGCAATCACGGGAATGCCCGAAGAGGACATCAAAAAGGCCGCCGAGCTCTTCTCGACGCATACGCCGACGGTCATGATGTACGCGCTCGGCATGACGCAGCATACGGTCGGCGTGGAGAATCTGCGCTGCTTTACGATCATCCAGCTGCTCATGGGCAACATCGGCGTCTCGGGCGGCGGCATCGACGCAATGCGTGGACAGCCGAACGTGCAGTCCTCGACCGACTACGGCATCATGTTCCAGTACTACCCGGCGTACCTCTCGTATCCGACGCATACGGACGACACGCTCGCGAAGTGGACGCACCACAACGGCACGTTCCGCGCCAAATTCCTCAAGAACCTCTTAAAGGCGTGGTTCGGCGACGCGGCCAACGCGGGCAACGACTACATGTTCAACGCCCTGCCGATCCGCAACGGCACGCACAACGACTCGATGTACGTCATGTTTGAAAAGGCGATGGAGGGGATTGTCAAGACGATCTACGTCTGCGGACAGAACCCCCAGATGACGAACGCGAACCTGACGATCGTCAACAAGGGCCTCAAGGGCATCGACACGCTCATCGTGCAGGACGTTTTCGTCAACGAGACTGCGGCGTTCTGGGAGCGCCCGGGCGACAATCCCGCGGACATCAACACGGAGGTCATCTTCCTGCCCGCAGGTTCCTATCTCGAGCGCTGCGGCACGATGACGAACTCCATGCGCATGATCCAGTGGCGTATGAAAGGGCCGGATCTTGTAAACGATTCGCGCCCCGACTACTGGATCTGCGACAAGCTCTGGAAGCGCATCGTCGAGCTCTACAAGGATTCGACCGATCCGAAGGACAACGTCATCAAGATGATGACATGGAACTACGGCGATCCGGAGGATGGACAGACCTACGTTGAGAACGTCATGAAGGAGTGCAACGGCTACGATCTGAAGGACGGGCATCTCCTGCGCGGCATCCGCGAGATCCGCGACGACGGCACGACGATGGCGGGCATGTGGATCTTTACGGGCATTTACGGCGACGGTGTCCACATGGCGAAGCGCCGAGGACAGGAAGACAACGGCAACATGGGCATCTACCCAAACTACGCATGGGTCTGGCCCGACAACATTCACATGCTCTACAACCGCGCGTCCTGTGACGAGAACGGAAAGCCTGTTCGCCCCGATCAGTCGCTCGTCTGGTGGGATGAGGCAAAGGGAATGTGGGACGGCTACGATGTTCCTGACGTCGGCGACCGCACGCAGGGCCCCAACACTCCGGGCGGACAGAAGCCGTTCCGCATGAACGGCGAGGGCATCGGCCGCCTCTTCGCCGCTGAGTACAGCGACGTGGAGAACGGCGAGACGCGCGATCACTCCTACGTCCCCGTAGACGGCCCGCTGCCCGAGTTCTATGAGCCGGTTGAGAGCCCGACGAAGAACATGATGAACGAGGGGCAGAAGGCGCAGTTCAACCCCTGCGTCATCTATCCGCGTGTCCCCGAGCTGCAGAAGATCGGCACGCCGGATCAGTATCCGTACGTGCTCTGCACGTCGAGCCTGACGGAGCACTGGTGCTCGGGCACGATCACGCGCAACATCCCGTACCTCAACGAGCTGGTCAAGGAGCCGTTCGTCGAGATCTCAGAGCAGCTTGCGACCAAGCTCGGCATTCGCGGCGGTGACCGTGTCCGCGTCAGCACGACGCGCTCGGCAATCGAGGTCAAGGCAATGGTCACGAAGCGCGCACAGCCCCTGATGGTCAACGGGAAAGAGACACATATGATCTGGATGCCCTACAACTGGGGCTTCAAGGGACTCTCGAAGGGACCCTCGACAAACTACCTCACCATCGACGCGCTCGATCCGAACGTGCAGGAGCAGGAGTTCAAGGCCTGCCTTGCCAATGTCGAAAGGGTGTAGCTCCCGCCGCGGCGCCACACTCCGCAGGGATACAGCGCCGGTCAAAGGACACGGAATAAACGTCTGAAAAGACGAGGAGACCCTTTTCATGAAAGCTAAGAAAACAGATCCGATGAAGCGCTTCCTAAAGAAATATCCGTTTCTGAAGGAGACGGAGCGCATTCACCGCCTCGTGGGCGAAGCCGTCGGCACGCCGGAGCCCATACAGCTCCCTGCGCGCGCAGTGGCTAAGACATGTGCGGAGAAGCTGCCGATCCTCCAGCAGGAGACGTATCGCCGCCGCATGGTGCGCGCCGTCTACATGATGCAGGAAGAGGTGTTCGGCCGCATCGCGGCGGCGGAAGTTCCGCCGCTCATGCAGGAGTCGGCGCGCGAGTATCTCGCTGTGCTGAAAACCCTGCGCAAGGGTGCGAAGGAAGAATTCATCACAGCCGTACTCACGCAGGATGGGGCCGCCTTCGCGGCACTCTGCGAGCGATACGCCCTCAACGAAGGATTCATCCGCAGCACCATTTGGCGGATGATCGCGGCGCTCGTACCGCCTGCGCTCAAGGACCCGGACGGATGGAATCCGGATCGGGACCGCCCGCAGTTCCGTGAGAACTACTGCCCCGTCTGCGGACGGCGGCCGGTGCTCGCCGATCTCAGGAAGTACCGCGAGGGTCGCACGCGCGACCTCATCTGCGGCGGTTGCGGCACGCGCTGGCTCTATGCCCGTGTCGGCT
>CAUQAR010000034.1:0-13168 GCA_963515775.1 uncultured Selenomonas sp.
GTCTATACTCCTGCTTGGCGTATGCCTTTTGGCACTCGTCGGCTGCGGCGGCAACGCGATGAAATCGACGCCGGGGCATCTGAATCTCGCCATCTGGTGGTTTGGCGAGACGCTTGATCCCGCGCACGGGTGGGACGGCTGGACGCTGACGCGCATTGCCGCGGGCGAGACACTCGTCACTGTCGATGAGAATATGAAGTTTGCGCCGCAGCTGGCGGATAAATGGGCGAATATCGACCCCGTGACGTGGCGGTTCCACATCCGGCAGGGCGTGAAGTTCCAGAATGGCGACCCGATGACGCCGGAACTCGTCAAGGCGTCCATCGAGCGCAGCATGAACGAGAATCCGCGCGCAAAGAAAGCGGCGCACATCAAGGAGATGCGCGTCGAGGGGGAGGATCTCGTCTTTGTGACGGCGGAACCCTATGCGTCGTTTATCTCGACGCTGACGGATCCCGTCTTCATCATCGTGAATACGCAGGCGGACCTCTCGACGGTCGCGTCGACGCCCGTGCTGACGGGACCCTATACGGTGAAAAGCTGGACCAAGGGCGTGGAGATTCAGCTGGAGCGCAACGCGTACTATTGGGACGGCACGCCGGGCCTCGCAACGGTCACGGTCAAGAAGGTGGAGGACGACGGCCCCCGCGCGATGGCGCTCCAGTCCGGGGAATTCGACCTCATTCAGCGCATGTCGGCGGCGAACCGCGCCCTCTTCGATAACGGGAATTACGTCATCTATGAGACGGAAGGCACGCGCGTCCAGATGCTGACGACGAACGAGGACGGCGTGCTCGCGGACAAGAATCTGCGCGTCGCGCTCGCCTATCTCCTCGACAACGACGCGCTCGCGGAGGTCTACGGCAATGCGGTGCCGGCGGGCGAGCCGTTCCCTGCGAGCGTGCCGTACGGACATCCGGGCGAGAAGGTCACGCATGATCAGGCCAAGGCCGACGCGGCGTTTGCGGCGGCGGGCTATACCAAAAATGCGCAGGGCATGTATGAGAAAAACGGGCAGCCGCTCTCGCTCCGATTCGCGACATGGGGGGATAGAACGGCGCTCTACGAGGCGATTCAGGCGCAGCTGCGTGCGGGCGGCGTCGACGTCAAGCTGATTCAAGTGCAGGAGCCGGATAAGGCGGACGCCGCGGGCGGGTTTGATCTGCTCGAGGAGAACTGGACGGTCGTCGGCACGAACGATCCTTACTGGTGGCTCCAGGGCATGTTCTACTCGAGCAGTCCGACGAACCGCGGCCACTATAAGAACCCGGCGTTCGATGCGATCGTCGACGCGATGGAGACCGCGATCGATCCCGCGCGCAAGGATGCGCTCGTGAAGGATGCGGCGCGGCAGCTGATCGAGGATCAGCCGACCATCTTCCTCCTCGTTCCGACGACCACCGTCGTTGGAAAATCCAATGTCAAGAACGTCAAGAGCTTCCCGATGGACTGCTACCTGCTGACCAAGGACGTCACCGTGGAGTAAATCCGGCGTATGATTTTTTGAGAAAGACATGAAAGGCTGAACTGTATGAAAAGACATATCCTAGGCGCGCTGCTGAGTGCGGCGCTGATCGGTGCGGGTGCATCGACGGCCGCAGCGGCGGCGAATCCCTTCAGCGACGTCCCCCGGGATCATTGGGCGTATGACGCCGTGACGCAGCTGGCGGCGGACGGCGTCGTCGAGGGCTACGGCGACGGTACCTACCGCGGCGATCGCTCCATCACGCGCTACGAGATGGCGCAGATGACGGCGCGCGCGATGGCGAAAGGGGATCTGTCCGCTGCGGATCGCGCGCTTGTCGACCGCCTTGCGGCGGAGTTCGCGGACGAGCTGAATCGTCTCGGCGTCCGCGTCTCGAACCTCGAGCGCAACGCGGATACGGTGAAATGGGAAGGCGAGCTGCGCTACGTCTATCTGAGCTACCGCGATGAACGCCGGGACGGGACGACGGATAAGCACAATACGAATATGCTGCAAGTGCGCCTCCTGCCGAACGCGGAGATCAACGATCACTGGCGCGTCAAGGCGCGTCTGACGGGAACCACCGCCCTTACCAAGGACCAGGCGGGCAATGTGGCGCTCAGCTATCTCTATGCGGACGGGAGTTATGATAAGCTGCGCGTTCAGCTCGGCAAGATGTCGCATTTCTGGTCGTATTCCGACGACGGCCTTGTGGCCGACTCGTGGTTCTCGGGCGGCATCGTCACCTACGGCTCGAAGATTAAGGTCATGGCGGAGGCGGGGCGCTGGAACATGAAGAGCGCGCACGTCGGAATCTCCGGACATGTGCCTGCGGGCGGCGACACGTCGAATCATCAGGGCATCGGCATCGACTACGCAAACGGCAAGCTGCAAGCGGGCGTCGCCTACCGTCGCTGGACAGCGGACACGTTCCGCCTACTGCCGCAGTATCGGGACCACGGGACGAGCGATCGGGCGAGCATCTGGTCGGTCGGCGGCAAGTACAGCTTTACGAAAAACATTGCGCTTGCCGGGCGTTACGCGCAGAACACCGAGGCGGACAACTACAATCAATCGTGCAACATCCAACTCAACTACAAGGGGGCGAGCATCAAGGACCCCGGATCGTGGGGCGTCTATGTCGCCTATCGGCATCTCGGCGGCTACAGCACGCTCATGCCGACCTACGAGATTCACCGGCAGACGTATAAGACGCCCGTACACGACGGCGAGTTCGGTACGAAGGGCTGGGTGATCGGCGGCAGCTTCGCGCCGATGATGAACACGAACGTCGACGTCGGGTATTTCCGCGGCGAGTCGCTGAACACGGGACGCGACGCGAGCACCATCTACACGCGTGTGCAGATGTTCTGGTAAGTATTCACAAAAAAATCAACGGGCTGTCGCATGAAAAATCGTGCGGCAGCCCGTTTCGCATCTTATGGTTCCCGTATCTCAAAGATCGGCGCGACGACGGCGGCAAACATCTTCGTCATCTCCTCGGGCGTATATTTGCACCCGCCGCGCAGCCACCACTCCGTCATGTTGACGAAACTGCCCGTGAGGTGCGCCAGCAAGAAATCGTCCGGCAGCGCATGTCGACGAATCGCCTCATCGCCGCGTGCCGAGAGCGCCTCGTGCAGCCGCTCCCGGAAATACTGGAGGAAAATATCGCGGCTCTCGCAGGTGAGCAGCCCGCGGATGTTCCGCTGCTGATCCAGCAAGTGATAGAGAATATGCGTGACGATCGCCGCGGGCGCGGCCTTTTCGCTTGAGAAATCGTGACTGCCCTCCGCCGTGAGATCTTCCGCGAGCACATGCGCGAACATATCCGCACACATCGCCCGCAGCAGTGCGTCCTTCGTCTCGAAATGTGTATAGAATGTGCTTCTCCCGACATCCGCCGCGTTGATGATCTCCTGCACCGTGATGAGCTCGTAGCGCCTTTGCCCGAGCAGTGTCTCGAATGCCGTGAGGATTGCGCGCCGCGTCTTTCGCCGTCGTCGTTCCATCGGTATCCTCCGCTGAAAATGGATAATTTGCCCGGTTCGTCCAATAGCGGACAATTTCCAAGAAGTGATCCTCGCATCTGTTCCTATCATATTGTACACTGTGTTCAGTATTGAATCAATCTTTTGTTTGCCCGTAGGGCAGGGGAGGAATTGCGATGGTTTCGGCATGGCTGAGGAGCGCGCCGCGGCCGACGGCGTTCTGCGTCGTCCTTTCGGCGGCGGCGCTGATCTTGAGTTTTTTGGGGAGGCACGGATTGCCTGCGGATCCCGCGTGGATCGCGATCGTGCTGTGCGGCGCGCCCATTCTCTATGTCGCCGGGCGCGGGATCGCGCATGGCTTTGACATCCGCGCGGGCGTGCTCGTCTCGCTTGCCCTCATCGCCGCCCTGCTCACGGAGGAATATTTTGCCGCGGGCGAGGTTGCGCTCATCATGCAGATCGGCACGCTCCTCGAGGACTGGACTGTCGCACGGGCGCGCGCGGGCATCGAGGGGCTGGCACGCCTTTCGCCGCAGACGGCATGCCGCCTGCACGGCGGTGCGCAGGAGACGATTGCCGCGGAGGATGTGCGGCCGGGCGATCTGCTGCTCGTGCGCGCGGGCGCAACCGTTCCCGTGGACGGCACGGTGACGGAAGGGGAGACCGCCGTTGACGCCTCCCTTATGACCGGCGAGTCGCTGCCTGTCGACAAGCATCCGGGCGATATCGTCGTCAGCGGTACGGTCAATACCTACGGCACCTTTACCATGCGGGCGGACAAGATCAGCGCGGACTCGTCCCTCCAGCGTATGATCGTGCTTGCGCGCGCAGCGGACGCCAAGAAGGCGCCCATCGTGCGGCTGGCCGACCGTTGGGCCTCATGGCTCGTCGGCATCGCGCTCGCCTGCGCGCTGCTCGTCTGGTGGGGGACGGGAGAACTCGTGCGCGGCGTTACGGTGCTCGTCGTCTTCTGCCCCTGCGCCTTCGTGCTCGCAACGCCGACGGCGGTCGCCGCGTCGATCGGCAATCTCACGCGCAGCGGCATCCTCATCCGCACGGGGGATGCGCTCGAACGCCTTGCCTGCGCCGATGCGGTCGCCTTTGACAAGACCGGGACGCTGACGCACGGGACCCCTGTGGTCGTCGCCGTGCAGTCCCTGTCCGCCGCCTATACGGATGCGGAGGTCCTGCGGCTCGCCGCGGCCGCAGAGCAGCGTTCCGAGCATCCGCTCGGCCGCGCCGTCACCGCCGCCTATCCAGAGGAGGAGGCGGCGCTGCCGCCGGTCAAGGACACGGAGATCCTTGCCGGGCAGGGCATCAGGGCGCAGATCGAGGGCAGGCAGATCACCGTGGGATCGCCCGCGCTGCTTTCGGGCTGCGCCGCATTCGACGTGGCGGCGGCACATGTCGCCGATTATGCGCGGGACGGGGCGACCGTCAGCTGTGTCGCCGCAGATGATGAGATCATCGGCATCGTTGCCCTTGCCGACACACTGCGCGAAGATGCCGCGGCAGTCGTGGAGACGCTGCGCCGGCGGGGGCTGCATGCGCTCCTTCTCACAGGAGACAACGATGCGGCTGCGCGGCACATCGGCGTGCGTGTCGGCATTGAAGAAATCTACAGCGGACTCCTCCCGGCCGACAAGATGAACTATGTCAAAGAGCAGGGGCGCCGCATTGCGATGGTCGGCGACGGCATCAACGACGCGCTCGCGCTGAAGGCCGCCTACGCGGGGATCGCCGTGGGCGGCGTCGGCTCGGATATCGCGGCGGCTTCGGCCGACGCGGTGCTCGTCACGGGAGGCATCCGGCGGCTGCCGCATCTCTTTGCGATGGCGGGGCGCTGCATGAAGAAGGTGCGGCAGAACATCGTTCTCGGGCTCTGCATCAATTTCGCCGCCGTCGTCCTCTCAGCGCTCGGCATGCTGACGCCCGTCACGGGTGCGCTCTGGCACAACGCGGGATCGGTGTTTGTCGTCGTGAACGCGGCGCTGCTCCTGCGCGTTCGGGATGATTGAGCGCAAAGGGCCGTCGCATACGACTGAGGGGCAAATCGACGCAGATCGGAAACGGGGCTGCTGCACTTCGCTGTGCAACAGCCCCGTTGTGCTGCGTATATTTATTTTTCCTGCACGAGCTGTGCGAGCAGCGCGCGGCATCCCGCGTCCACGTCGCGGTAGGTCGCGTCGAAGTCGCCCGTGTACCACGGGTCGGCGACGTCGCGGCTTTCTCCAGTGAAGGAGAGGAGCTTGTGCACCTTGCCCGCGGGATCGCCGTCCGTCAGCCGATCGAGATCGCGCATGTTCTCCCCGTCCATGCCGACGATGCAGTTGTACGCATCGTAATCCTCGCGCCGCATGAGCGCGGCGCTTCGTTTCGTAAAAGGGATGCCGTGCACGCGCAGAACGTCCCGGGTGCCGCGGTGGGTGTCGCTGCCGATCTCGTCCGTGTGGAGCGCTTTCGATGCGACAGTGATCTCATCCGCGCGACCTGCCGCGCGCACGAGCGATTTCATGACGAACTCCGCCATCGGCGAGCGGCAGATGTTGCCGTGGCAGACGAATAATATTTTTTTCATCCAGCAGCCTCCTTTGCTATGGAATGTCGGACTTTTTTATGATGCGTCCTATTGTACTGTAAAAATCTGTGCGCCGCAACGCTTTCGCGCCGCTTACTTGTCTTTTGCGGATGAAGATGCTAGAATACGAATGAAACACTATGACTGAGCAAAAAGATAGTTTGGGAGTTGAGATTCGATCGTGCGTAAAGAAATGTATGATGGAAAAAAGAGGGCGGCTGCGCGTGCGGGGCTTGTCGCCGTGCTCTGCGCGGCGCTCACAGCGGCGGGGGCTTCTGCCGATGCCGCGCCGTCTCTTTCGCGTCCGGGCGAAGATATTGCGGGGCAGACGGAGGGACCTCAGATCGGCGTCGAGGATCGGACGCCTGCGTATCAGCAGGGAGACTTCGAGGCGCATTTTACGGTGGAGAATTTTGTCCTCGAGGCGCCCGATCTGAATCTCAATAAGGAGGAGCTTTCGCGCATTCTCGAGGACGGCATGGGCGCGGGCAAGACGATCGCGGATCTGCGCCGCACGGTGGACGCGCTGACGACGTACTGCCGCATGCACGGCTACCCTGCGGCCGCGGCCTATCTGCCGCCGCAGGAGAGCATGGACGGCGTGGTCGTCCTGCGCATCATTCCGGGCCGCTACAGCGATATCGTGATCGAGAACAAAAGCCGCCTGAAGACGCCTGTGGCGCAGCGGATTATCGCAGGCCTCAAGCGGGACGACATCATTCGAACGGACAAACTCGAGACGGCGCTCTATTCGGTTTCGGATGCGACGGGGGCACGCGCGGTCGGCGTGCTGAGTCCGGGCGCCGCGTTCGGCACGAGCAATCTGACGGTGCGGATCGAGGACTCGAAGGCGTCGAATACGGTGCTTTATGTGGAGAACTACGGCAGCGCGAGTACGGGACGCTATCGATACGGCGTGCAGGAAACGCTCTACGATCCGTCGGGCAGCGGGGATAAGGTGAGCGCGGGCGCGCTCATCTCGAACGGGAACTTGCGCAATTTCTATGTGAACTACGAGACCGTCGTCGGGCGCGGCGGCACGACGCTCGGGCTCGGCCTCTCGCGGATGAACTACAAGGTCAGCGGAGCGCTCGCCGCCATCGGCGCGGAGGGCAATTCGCTGACGTTCACGGTCTTTGGCCAGACGCCGCTCTATCATCTGACGAACCGCAGTCTGACGCTGCGCTACGGCTATAACTACCGCGATCTGAACGACGACATCACGGCGTTTGAGCTTGACGGCGGAAAGCATACGCACAGCGTCTATGCGGGCCTCGTGGGGATGAGCCGCATGCGCGGCCTTTTGCTGAACTACAATGTAAATCTGACGCTCGGGCGTCTCGCCTATGACAAGCTCTATTCGCGGGTCCTCGGCGATATGAACCGCATCAGTGCAGGCAATTATGCCAAACTTGAGGCGGATGTGACGGCGGTGCAGCGCCTTGGCAATGCCGCGGATATCATGCTCAAGGTCTCGGGGCAGAAGTCGGGCCAGAATCTTGACAGCTCGGAGGATTTCTACCTCGGCGGGCCGAACGGCGTTCGCGCCTATGCACAGGGTGAAGGGTCGGGCGACGAGGGCGTGCTCGGCACGGCGGAGCTGCGCTGGCATACGCCGCTCCCGGGGCTCACGATGAGTACGTTCTACGATGCCGGGGCCGTGCGGCTCAGCCGCAGCGCGTCCGCGGGCATCGCGAATCGGATGACGCTGCGGGGCTGGGGCATCGGCGCGGCATACAGCAATCCGGGGGATTGGTTTGCACGTCTCGACTATGCGCGGCGCATCGGGCTGGACGCGCAGGTATCGCCGAAGAATGCCGCGCCTAGCCGCATCTGGTTCCTCATGGGCAAAATCTGGTGATATATGCGCCGACGGCGCGGCGAGCGGAGATGAACGGGACGAACTTATGAGACTGCGACGAAAGCCGTGGATTGATACGGCGATTCTGGATTATGCGGATTTTGTGACGCCGTTGGGCGGCGCGTGGGCGCATCTTCCCGGAACGTGGGCGGATGCGTTCGGCCGCAGTGCGCCGCTTCACGTCGAGATCGGCGTCGGCAAGGGGGATTTCATTACGGAACTCGCCGCGCGGCATCCCAATGTGAACTATGTGGGACTCGAGGCGCAGCAGGGCGTGCTCTATTTTGCGGCGCGCAAGGCGGCGGAGCGGGGACTGGAGAATGTCCGTCTCCTTGTTTTTGACGCGGCGCGGCTGACGGAGCTATTCGCGCCCGGCGAGGTCGATCGCATCTATCTGAACTTTTCGGATCCGTGGCCGAAGAAGCGCCATGCGAAGCGGCGGCTGACGAGCGCGGTGTTTCTCGCGCGCTATGCCGCCGTGCTGCGTCCGGGCGGAGAGATCCGGTTCAAGACGGACAACGCGGGTCTCTTTGCGTACTCGCTCGAGACGCTCGCATCGGAGGGGTGGCGTCTCTCGGATGTGACGCGCGATCTCCATGCGCGCGGCGATCCGACGAATATCATGACAGAGTACGAGCGCAAGTTCAGCGCGCGCGGGGCGAAGATCGGGCGCCTCACGGCGTGCCGGCCGCAGGAGCAGGCGTGATGCGGACGCGCTATATGCTCTTTAAGAGCGATACGGAACCGATCGTCATCATCATGGCGATCCTGCTCGTGACGGGGACGATCAATGTATTCAGCTCGAGCTATGTGCTTGCGGCGATGGATTTTGAAAATCCGTATTATTTCCTCCAACGTCATTTGCAGTGGCTGGTCTTGGGTATCTTGGCGTGTTGGCTCTGCCGCCGGATGAATTATCGGCGGTGGCGCGGCCTCATGTTCGTCGGGATGGGGATCACGGTCTTTCTGCTCGTCGCCGTGCTGTTCGTCGGCACGACGGTGAACGGCGCGCAGCGTTGGCTTGCCGTCGGCGGATTTACGTTTCAGCCCGCGGAGTTCGCAAAACTCATGGGCGTTTTGATGGGCTCCTTTTCGATCTCGGCGGTGCTGTCGAAGGAACGCTTTCACATGGAGCGAGACTGGCCGCGCGTGATGATCCCGTTCGGCGCGATCCTCGTGATGGCGTTCCTCGTCTACCGTGAGCCGGACTTTGGGACGGCGTGCATCGTGTTCGGCGTTCCGCTGCTCATGGCGCTCGTGCTGCTCATTCCGCCGCGCTATTGGCTGGCGATCGTGCCGATGGGGCTCGTCGCTGCGTTTGCGATCGGCATGTTGCAGCCCTACCGCATGAAGCGCATCGAGGTCTGGCTCGATCCGTGGTCGGATGCGCGCGACGCGGGCTATCAGATGGTGCAGTCGCTCTCGACGATCGGCTCGGGCGGTATCTTCGGCATGGGCTTCGGCGACGGCGTGAGCAAGTACGAGTATCTGCCGGAGGCGCATACGGATTTTGCGTTTGCGATTTTCAGTCAGGAGCACGGCTTCCTCGGCGTCCTGCTGATCTTTTTTTTGATCGCGGTGCTGCTCGTCTACTGCATGCGCGTGGCGGCGCGGGCGAAGGATACCTTCGGGCAGGTGCTCTCGCTCGGCATCATCTTCCTCGTGCTCGGACAGGCGCTCGCGAATCTCGCGATGGTCGCGGGACTCCTGCCCGTCGTGGGGGTGCCGTTGCCCTTCATCAGCTACGGCGGCTCCTCTCTCATCGTTACGATGGCGGGGATGGGCATGCTGCTCGGCATCGCCGACCGCAGCGGCGAGGGAGAGACGGGTGCAAAGGCGAAGCGCGCCGCGCCGCCAGAGGCGCCCGAGGAGCGGCGCAGTCGAATTCATGTGGTGCGTTCGTGACCGGGCTGCTGTGCGCCGTTGGGCGTGCGGCAGCTTTTTCTGTGTGATGCGGCGGATCATCGCGATGAGGATACGTTATGTTCAGTGATTTTTTTCTGGGACTTCAGCAGGATATCAAGGCCGCGCTGCTGCCGCCGCTCGTCTGTGCTGCGTTCCGGCTAATCTTTATTCTGGTCTACCGGCCGAAGAAATCGCCGTTTGGCGAATGGCGCAAGTGGCTCTCGTGCTTTAATTACGGCTTTTGGTGGGGGATGGACTTCAACGCGTACGTCTATCTCGCGCTCCTCCTCTTTGTCTCTGTGCCGGGGGCGTTCCTGCCGGCTTATTTTGCGGTCGGCGATACGGTCCGCACGGCGTTCGTCCTCGTCTACGCGGTGGCGCTCTACACGGCGTTCATCGGGAAGATGATCTTCTATTTCCACTTCCGCGATACGTTCAATCAGACATTGTGGCTCGGCAGGAATGCGGATAAGCGGAATTTTGCCGACATCTTCTTTCATCAAAATCACGGGGCGTGGCTGCTGCTCGGCTATGTGCCGTATCTCGCGCTCTGCGCGCTTGCCGCGCGGAGGCTGCTTGCCCTGCCGAGCGCCCCGTATCCGTTTGCACTTGAGGGAGCCGCGCAGTATGCGGTGAATGCGGCGGTCTTGATCGGGGCGATCGCGCTCTTTTACTGGCTGCGCTACGGCGGGACGTTCCGTCATCGGAACAAGCCCGAGTGGGATGAGGTGCCGCCGCGCGTCAAGAACGATATCGTCCTCGGCAAGGCGACGATCGACGATTTTATCGCGCTAGAAATGGTCTGGAAACGGCCGCCGAATGCGGCGCTGCGGCATTCGGATGCCGAGGCGCGCCGCATCCTGCACGCGGTCCTCCCCGCCGGGCGTGATTTTACTGAGCGCCCGCTCGAGGCGTATCAAAAAATCGCGCAGGGGGCGAAGCTCACGCTGCCGCAGCATATTTTCTTCCTCCTAGGAGAGAGCCATATGCAGGCGCTCTTTGACGCGCCCTTTGCGCGGCTGCATCTGATGGAGGCCAGCGAACGGTTCCGTGCCGATCCCCATACAGTGAGCCTCAACAATTTCTTGCCGGGCGGCATGATCTCCCAGCCGTCCCTCGTCAGTCTGCTCCTCGGCATCTATGATGCGGATATGGAGCTGAATGAGAATCCGGATTTTTGGCACGGTACGCTCCCGACATCGCTGCCGCGCCAAATGAAGGCGCTCGGCTACCGGACGGACTTTTGGTACGGCGGCGGGCTGAACTGGGGGAGCCTCGCGCATTTCCTGCCGGCGGTCGGTTTTGACGCATCCTACGGCGGCCCCGATATCTGTCCGCCCGACGCGCCGCGCACATGGCTCGGTGTGCACGACCATATCTTCCTTGCGGCGGCGGCGCGCCGCATTCGCGATACGGGAGAACAGCGGGGATTTCATTTCCTCTACACGACGTCGAATCACGGTCCGTATCTCCTGCCGTTTGCAGACTACGGATTCGATCCGGCACATGTGCTGCGGGATGCGCCCGCATCGCTCCGGGAGGACAATCTGAGACGCCGCGGGCTTGCCTGCGCGTGGTATGCGGACGGGGCGCTCTGCGCGTTCATCGACGAGATGCGGGCGGCGTTCCCCGACAGCCTCTTCGTTGTGACGGGCGATCATATGGGCGGGGAGCTGCCGATCGAGGGCCTCCTTGATCGGGGGGACATTACGCTGCGTGAGCGCGTATTGACGTCCTTTGCCGTCCATCATCCGCAGCTGACGGCGGCGCATTTCGCCGGCAATACGATCGGCGGGCATATGAATATCCTGCCGACCCTCTTTGAGCTCATCGCGCCGCGGGGGTTCGCGTACTATGCGATCGAGCGGCCGCTGACCGAACCGATCGAGCGCGTCGTTACGCCCTATGCGTGGCTTACGCGCGAGGAGA
Organism: uncultured Selenomonas sp.; assembly: GCA_963515775.1. Taxonomy (GTDB): domain Bacteria; phylum Bacillota; class Negativicutes; order Selenomonadales; family Selenomonadaceae; genus Centipeda. Next base: position 11,730 of record CAUQAR010000034.1, read on the forward strand.
TTGGTTTCTACCGTGCGCGCGCGGCGCAGACGCTCGTCGTGTCGGCGGGCGAGATTCCGCGGCAAAACGATGTGGAGCGCTATGCGGCGGAACGGGACGGATGGTGTGAGATGGCGGCGTATTATGTGCGGCATCCTGCGCTCCTCGACAGCATGAATCACGGCTAGCACTGCGAAGGGATGATGCGATATGGATACGGATAAAAAGCGGATCGAGGAACGGATCGAACATTATTGGGATGCGCGCAGCCGCGATTTTGGCGAGAAGCGGCGCCGGGAGCTTGCGGGCGTCAATGCACAGGCATGGAGAAGTTTGTTTGCGCGATATTTACCCGGAAACAGGCAGCTGCATATTCTCGATATCGGAACGGGGCCCGGATTTTTTTCCATTTTGCTCTCGGCTATGGGGCATCGGTGTCTGGGCATTGATATGTCGGCGGATATGCTGCGGGAAGCGGCAAAGAACAGCGTCGGGCTGATGCCTATGCCGAGATACATGAAAATGAATGCACAAGAACTGCATTTTCCGGATATGTCTTTTGATGTCGTTGTGTCGCGTAATCTGACGTGGACGCTGCCGCATGTAAGCGCTGCTTATCGTGAATGGGTGAGAGTTCTGCGCCCCGGCGGGATACTCCTTAATTTTGACGCGGATTACGGGAAAGTCACATTCGCACACCGGATAAAACCGGCCGGGGTACATGCGGCGCTTTCGGCAGCGTGTATAGAAGAGTGTGATTCTATCAAGAGCATGCTTGCGATTAGTTCAAAGGATCGCCCGGCATGGGATGTCGCAACTTTGGAGGAGCTTGGTATGGAGATCGCGGTGGAGCGGGATATTCGCAAGGCGGTGTACCGCGATGAACGGCTCCCGGCAGACGACGTTCCGTTTTTCGCAATCTATGCGAAAAAACGAGTGTGAAGCGCGATCTTGGCGCTTGCCTTTTTTTATGCGATGGGCAGAAAAAATTAAAACGTACAAGTTTTTTCAGAAAGATACGCTAGAAAAAGTGTCAATAGAAAACTTTGTAAAATATACGTTGACAAGGGTTTTAGCGAATGATATTATGTGACAGTCCCCTTTTTGGAGGTGAGGATATGTCTCTGGAGAAACTGCGCGCTGCGCGCCGGATTGCGGGCGTGAAGCAGGTGGAAAGAGCCGTGATGAACGGCGCGGCGGAGACGGTATTCATCGCATCCGACGCCGATGAACGCGTGACGCACACGCTTCTTGCGGCGTGTGCGGAGAAGGGCGTCGCGGTTGACCGCACGGCGACGAAGGACGAACTCGGCGCGCGGGCGCATCTCGAAGTCGGCGCCGCCGCGGTCGCAATACTACGGTAAAAACGCAGCCTCTGCGTTTTCCTACAAAAGAACTCTCAACTCGACGACAAAGGAAGGAGGTGCAGTATGCCAACGATCAATCAGCTCATTCGCAAG
>CAUQAR010000035.1:0-12930 GCA_963515775.1 uncultured Selenomonas sp.
GAGTAAGGCTCATGCAAAAACTTTTCCGTGAGACAGGTTATCTGTTCATCTGCATCGTGCTCTTCGGCCTCCTGATCGCAGCCCTCTTCTGGGCGCTCAGCATCGGGACGGTGAAGCTGCCGCCGGAGGCCATCTTCGGCGCCATATGGGATCAGCTGGGCAGCTCTACGCCGATGGACGCGCCGGGCAAGGGGCCCGTGCACGACATCGTATGGCTGCTGCGCCTGCCGCGCCTGCTGCTTGCGGCCGCGGTGGGGGCCGGCCTTGCCACCTGCGGTGTCATTATGCAGGCAATCGTCAAGAATCCGCTCGCCGATCCCTATATCCTCGGCATCTCCTCGGGTGCCTCTCTCGGCGCGACCACCGCCGTACTGCTGGGCATCGGCGCTGCGCTTGGCGAGAACGCCGTCGGCATCTCTGCCTTCGCGGGCGCATTCGCCGTATCGCTCGGCGTGCTCTTCATCGCCAACCTCGGCGGGCGGGCAAACGCGATGAAGCTGCTCCTCGGCGGCATGGCGCTGAGCGCAGTCTGCGGCGCGTTCTCCAGTTTTATCGTCTACTTCGCCAACAACAAAGAGGGGATTCAGACCATCGCCTACTGGATGATGGGCAGCCTTGCGGGCGCAAAGTGGGACAGCCTCGGACTGATCGGCGGCATTGTCGTCTGCGCCGTCCTCTTCTTTTGGGCGCAGAGCCGCATCCTCAATCTGATGCTGCTCGGTGACGAATCGGCCATCACGCTCGGAAAGGACCTGCACAACTACCGGCAGGCATACCTGCTCATCAGTTCTCTGATCGTCGGATTCGCGGTGTATGCCGCGGGTATGATCGGTTTCGTCGGACTCGTCGTCCCCCATGTCGTACGCATGCTCATCGGCACGGACCACAAGAAGCTAATCCCCGTCACTGCGCTCACAGGCGCCGTCTTCCTCGTCATCGCCGACGGTCTTTGCCGCATCATCATTCCGCGCACAGAGCTGCCGATCGGCATCCTCATCTCGCTGATCGGCGCCCCCTGCTTTATCTACCTCATGGTGAAACGGACCTACGGCTTCGGAGGAGGGAACTGACATGGAAATACTCGCGGAAGCAGTCAAGCTCTTCATCGGAAAGCAGCCGATCCTCAAGGGCATCGATTTGACGCTGCACGATAAAGAGTTCCTCGGCATCATCGGCCCCAACGGCAGCGGCAAGAGCATGTTCCTCAAATGTCTGTACCGCGTGCAGCGGCCCGACGAAGGGGAGATTCTCTTTGACGGACGGCCGATCAACGCATTCTCCTATCAAGAGTCGGCGCGGCGGCTCTCCGTCGTCGCGCAGCATAACTTCTACAGCTTCGACTTCGGCGTCCTCGACGTCGTCCTCATGGGGCGCTCGCCGCACAAGCGCCTCCTCGAGCGCGACAATCTCCACGACTATGAGATCGCCCGAGAATCCCTGCGAATTGTCGGTATGGCGGATTTCGCCGGACGCAGCTTCTCGAGTCTCTCGGGCGGCGAGCAGCAGCGCGTCATTCTCGCGCGTGCGCTCGCGCAGCAGACAGAGTGCATGATCCTCGACGAGCCGACGAACCACCTCGACATCAAGTATCAGCTACAGATCATGGATATCGTCAAGGGGCTGAACCTCACCGTCGCCGCCGCGATCCACGATCTCAACATCGCCGCGCTTTACTGCGACCGCCTCCTCGCGATCAAGCAGGGGAACGTCGTCGGACTCGGCACACCGCGCGCATTGCTGACCGAAGCGTTCATTCACGATCTGTACGAAGTAAACGCAAAAGTCGATATCCATCCGGATACGGGGCGGCTCAACATCGTCTATCTGCCGCAGTACGGCAGTGCAATACGGCCCTCGCGCGAAAGGGGGAATGCGGCGCGCTAATTTTAGGGTCGTATGAAATGCACAAAAAAAGACGCGCACAAACACGCACGCGTCTTTTTTTATATCTGATGCAGCAACACCGGGCAGGCGCCAAAATCCCGTCTCCAACGACAACCCCTAAGTAAAGCGAAAGTCTCGATGGATCGCACGGTATGTTTCGCAATGACAATGCTACACGCCAAAATCACAATTCATACCGATACCTAAATGACGCGGAAGTTTGGGTGCAGCGCAAGGAATGAGGAGGACGCAAGGGAAGGCGTAGTAAAAAGCCTACGTCGACCGCAGCGTCCGACGACATGACACAGCGATGCGCCAAAATCCCGTCTCCAACACCAAAACCTAAGTGACGCGGAAGTTTGGATGCAGCGCAAGGAATGAGGAGGACGCAAGGGAAGGCGTAGTAAAAAGCCTACGTCGACCGCAGCGTCCAACGACATGACACAGCGATGCGCCAAAATCCCGCGTCACGCCTTATGCCCAGCGCAGTTTCATCAGCTCCGGATAGACTTCCTCCAGCACCTGCAGGCCGACGCCGACCATCGCCATGAAGTTCTCCGCTTGAAAGACGCCGACATGCAGATCGAGCGGTAGGTCGATATCGACGACGACATCCTGCTCGTCGTCGATGGCGAACTTCACATAGCGATACGCGCTGTTCCACTCGTTGAGCTTTTCGATGAATGCAGTACGATCGGAGCTCTCCTCAAGGCGCACAAGTCCGAAGTATTTGATCTTGATAAAGTCGTTCGTATCGCCGTTCTCGGTGACGACAACCGCGATGCTCACGATGCTGCCGTTGTCAAGCTGCTGGCGCATGCGGATGATGTGATCCTCTCCGTCGTCCGATACGTCCTCTCCGTACTTCATCTCCTGTTTGTCGAGTTCGGCTTTGATCGCCTCGAACGCGCTGTTCTTCAGCCCGTCCTCAGTTCCGCTGAATCCGTCAAAAAGGTCCATCTGCTGTTTCCTCCGTTCAAACTTCCGTATTTATTCCTGTAGGCGCATCCGGTGTCCGCGCGTGCAGATCTGCATCAAATCGTCATAGATGTCTTCTACGATGTGCATGCCGACCGCCATCATCGACATGACGTTTTCGGGCCGGAATACCCCCTTGTGCAGGTCGAGCGGCAGATCGATATCGACGACGATGTCCTGATCGCGGTCGAGACAGAATTTCACATAGCGATAGGCCGCATTCCATTCGTTGATCTTCCGGAGCACTGCCGCTCGGTCGCCGCCGTCGTCCAGATAGGCGATATCGTAGATCTTGATCTTGATGAAGGCGTCGGCCGTCGCATTTTCGCGGACAGCGATCACCACCGTCACCGGTTCGTCGTTCTCGAGCTCATTGCGCATGTAGAAGTAGGTTCCCTCCTGTCCTTCTTCCTGCCCTTCGCTCTCCTCATAATTCCAGTCGTGGCTGTCGAGTTCGGCCTTGATGGCACTGTGAATGCTCGTCGCGGTCGATTCCTCGGCCCCTTGGAATCCGTCAAATAACCCCATTTGTCCCCTCCATATCCGTCCTGCTCCGTCCGCAGGACCGATGAAGTATATGATCTATATGCAGCGGCACATCATGGAAGCACCGGCCCGATATGCGTGAGCGTATCGATCGCCGGCAGGCCGCGTGCGTTCTGAAAATTGAGATCGGAGACAACCACGCGCCGGATGTAGCGCTTCGTGCCGTCCTCATAATAGCTGCTGATGTCGTGAATCACGAGCGGTGTGCCCGATCGGTCGGTGCCGAGGTAGAGCATCACATGCCCGGGGCGAAAGAGCAGCGCACCCGGCGGCGCGGCAGTCACACACGCCCGCCTCTGCGCGGACGAGAGCCCCGTCATGTCGATCCGCCCGAGCGTGCGCTCCTGTGCGTCGGCATCGCGCGGAAGAACGATGCCCATGGCGCGGTAGACGTTCCGCACATAGGATGAGCAGTCCATCCCGCCGTCCTCGCCGCCCCAGCCGTACGCTGTGCCGAGCGGCGCGAACGCCCGCCGCATGAGGTTGTTATGCGTCGGCGCGAGCGGACCGATGGACAGCCCCTCCGCCGGGAGCGGAACGAATTTCGTCACGACCTGCCCGTCGGCCCCCCTTGTCGGAATCCCAAGGCGCCGCGTCCCATCCTTCCCCCCTATGATCAGAGGGATGCGCGCGCCGAGTTCGTAGAGGAGATCTTCCTCCTCCGCATGGAGCCGAAGCGTCGGGGCCGTCACGACGGCAAACGCCTGCGGCGTGAAATACCTCGACCAAGCCTCACGGTCTGCCGCCGCGATATCCGTGCGCCGCACCCAGCCGCAGTAGTCGCTTGCGCATATGAACCCGTAGACACTGTCCGCAGAGGTGTGAAAGACGCGCACCGGGGTCCCGGGATCAAGCACGGTCCCTTGGAGCGCATCGTAGCGCGTCTCTTCGGGTGACTCGTAGAGTCCCGCGCCACACGGCAGGAGCCGCACATTCGCGCGCCGCACGGTGACGGCGTACTGCACGGAGATACGCTCCGGCACGGCGTCCAATGCGCAGTTCTGCCAAATCGCACGCCATCGCTGCGGTGTAAGCTGCTCGCCCGCAAGATAGCCGTCAGGCACTGCCTCCGGCGCAAAGTCCTGCGCCGCCGCTGCAATATCCCGGGCGAGCGGCGCCCCCGGAATGTTATCTGGTACGGCGGCGAGATCGCGCAGCGTGTCCGTCGCCGCCGCGATCCGCGCATTCAGCGCGGCTGTCTCGGCCGCCGTGAGGAGCAGCGTATCGCCGTCCGCACGCAGCCAATACGAGACTTCCGCGGCAGCGCCCCGCACAGGCATGGCGGCATGCACGGTGCCGGGGGGCACCGTGACGCCCGCCGTGGCGGCGATCAAGAGGAGCCGCAGGGCACAGCTGTATAAGAGGCCCCGCTTATTCATGCGGCTCATCACGCGCAGGCGCCGGATTCAGCTCGGCGAGCCCCCAGGCGAAGAACGCCTCCATGCCGATGAAGGCAAAGCTGTTGTCCGTGACGGCCTCACCGAACTCCTCCATCGTCCCGATGGCGAAGGACCCTGCGTGCCGTCCCGGCGCGCGCCGCGGCAGATCACCCGCCAGCCCGCGTTCAAAGAACGCGGCCGTATCGGCGTTGACCGCCGCGAGCTCATGCAGGAAGTTGCGCGCCATCTTCATCTTGCCGAGGCGATAGAAGAGCATCGCAAGCGGGAGATACATCATCGCGACGCCCTCTTCGTAGCGCTGATAGAGCGCGATCGCGGGGTCTCCGTCTTCAATCGCCGCATAGATGAACATGAGCCGATAGCGCCGCCCCAGATCATCATGCTCCGAGAGCCGCATCATCTCTTCGCACTCCTTCGCCGCGAGGCGCAGCTTGCGCGCCTCGCAGAGCGCGTCAAGGTAGGACAGGCGCAGGAACATATAGGGTTTCGTCGCGGGCAGCGACCAGAACTTGCCGATGTTCTCGGGGGCGAACATGCCCTCCGCCTCAAGGCGCGCCGTTGCCGCGCGCGTGAGGTCCTCGTAGAGATGCACGCGGTCGTCCGCGTTCTTCGCGATGTACTCAACCTCCATGCACGCCGCGGTGATGTTGTTCGGTTCGATGCGCAGGATGCGCTTCACGATGCGGTAGCGCTCTTCGCCGGTCTTTTTCCGCGCGCGCGCGATCAGCTCGTCCGCCGTGATGCTGTTCACCTCATTCGGCAGATTTGGATTCTCGCGCAGGCGTTGGCTGAGGTCCGAAACGATCTCCGTCATGCGCTCGACGCTGACTTTGCCGCCCTCTGCCTTCACCATCCGGCTCAGTTCCAGCTGCATCCATTCCTTGTCTGTCATGCGGTGTCCCTTCCTTTGCTTATATTTACTGCTTTCATTATACCCTGTTTTCACGGAAAAATCCATAAAAAAAGACCGCCGGCGCACGGCTCCCAAAGCGGCGGTCTGTCTGCTATTTTTTCTTATCCTTCCCGGTCTTTTTATCCTTTTTCGCGTTCTTTTCATTGGTCTTATCGTGCGCTCCGGCCTGCGCGCCCTCCTTCTTCGCGAGCGCCTTGCGGTCCGCGTCGCTCAAAATGCCGCGCGATCGATGGATCAGCTCTTCCTGATGCTCGGCCGCATAGGTGATGATGGCGTCGAAAAACTTCTTTTCCACGTCCTTATCCGAGAGCGAGGAGAGTGTGAACTCCTTCGCGTTCTCCTCACGCGAGAGGGCGCCCCACTTGCTGTCCAGATCCTCATGCGCCGTCACGCGCACGACACCCGCACGCAGATCGATCAGGAGATACTCCGCAGCCCCCGTGAGGTCGCCGTAGCCGTCGAGCGGGAGCATCCGCCAGCGTCGCTTGGAGACGACGTCCTGAATCTGGATGTTGTCGTAGATGCGCAGCGTCGGCACCACGAGCTTCGTGAGATCGATGTAACCGTGCGCGTCCGCAGCGTACTGTATCTGTTCCTTGTTGAAATAGTACCCCTGCCGCGCCGTGGACTGCACCCACTGATAGATATTCTTCGGGATCCCCTCGGCCGCAGCCGGACGGACGCCCATCAGCAGTACGGCGCCTGCGAGGAGTGCCGCACCCCATAGTTTCTGCACGCAAATCGCTCCAATCGAATCCTTGTCTCTCTGTGCACTATGTTATGCGCAAAAGCTGAATTTTTGCTGAACACAATTTGCATCCATGCCGCTGGCCGCTGATATACGCCTCACTCGTCCGCATTGTTGTCGAGGCTGTCGAGTTCGTACGGCGTCCCCTGATAGACGTAGTAGTTCAGCCAGTTGGCAAAGAGGAGATGCGCGACGCTGCGCCAGCGCACGACGGGCGGCCGGCGCGGATCGTCGCCAGGATAGTAGTTGATCGGAATGTCGGGGGCGATCCCCGCGGCAAGATCGCGGTCGTACTCAGCCTTGAGCGTCAGCGGATCGTATTCGGCATGCCCCGTGATGAAGAACTGGCGGCGCCGCAGGTTCGCGATGATGTAGACGCCCGCGTCCCCCTCCGAGAGGATCGTCAGCTCCGGCACGCGCGCAATGTCCTCTTTCCGCGTCTCGGTATGCCGCGAGTGCGGCACATAGAACACATCGTCAAAGCCGCGCAGGAGGCTCTCGTGCTGCACGCAGAGGTGATGCTCGTAGACGCCGAAGATCTTGCGGTCCATCCAGCGCTTCGGAATGCCGTAGTGATAGTAAAGCCCCGCCTGCGCGCCCCAGCAGATGTGAAATGTGGAGTAGGCGTGCTTCTTGCTCCACTGCATGATCTCGGCGACCTCTTCCCAGTAGGCCACACGCTCAAACTCCATCTGCTCGACCGGCGCGCCCGTGATGATGAAGCCGTCGTATTTCCTATGCCGCACCTCGGCGAACGTGCCGTAGAACTCCGTGAGATAATCGCGCGAGGTATGCGACGGGATATAGGACTCCGTGTAGATGAAATCCACCTCGACTTGCAGCGGCGTATTGCCGAGCAGGCGCAGAAGCTGCGTCTCCGTGACGTCCTTGATCGGCATGAGGTTCAAAATGAGGATCCGCAGCGGGCGGATGTCCTGACTATAAGCGCGCGACGCATTCATGACGAAGATGTTCTCACCCTCGAGTACATGCGCCGCGGGCAGATTGTTCGGTATCTTAATCGGCATACTGCAATCGTTTCCCTTTCCTGTGCGGGGCGGCCGCCCTATTCAAGCTGATAGCGCTTCACCCATGTGCTGTAACCGTCGGCATAGGCGCGCAGGCGCATGAGGCCGCGTTCCTCGGGCGCGTTCTGCACAATCATCCGATACGCCCCCTCATAGCCGTCGTCGAGCGTCTGCCAGCCGCTCTTCGGCGACCAGTACCGCCCGCTGATGATGCGTTCCGTCCCCTGCGGCAGATTCACCGCGCGCTTGTCGAATTTGATCTCCATCACATTGCCGTCGACGCCGCGGACCTCCGTCCACGCCCAGAAAATCAGATTATCCTTGACGCGGCGCATCGTGGACGTATCCGCCGTCACCTGCGTCTTGATCCCGGCCACATTCTCATCCGACCAGAGCAGGATCCAGCGATCGTCCGCGCGCAGGCGGTCCAGCTCTCCCCGGCGAAAAACCGTATCGACGATCGCAGCGTAGAACTCCTCGTCAAACTGCTGCGAATTCATCTCCTTTTCCCGCCCCTCGGCCTTCGACCAAAGCACATTGCCCTTCGCATCGTAAAACGTCTCGCTGAGGTATTGCAAGATGCGCGTCTGCGGCAGCACGCGCACACGCGCGACGGCATAGGCGAGCCGGCTCGGATCGGCGATCACATGCCCGATCTTATAGTTGCGTATCGTCTCCTCGGCGCCCTCATAGCTGAACGACGTCTTGATCTCGGCCTCGATCTCCGCGGCCACCGGCTCCTCCGCACCGCTGCGTGCAGCGCGCGACGTGACGTGCACGGAAGAAGGCGCATAGAACTTGGAATACTTGTCGTTCGAGCTGAGCCACGTCCACGTCTTTGCATCCGCGGCAAGCGCAGTCGACGAGAGCAGGCAAAGGAAGAGAATAGAGAGCAGCGCCCCCGCCCAATAGTTGATCCTCATGTTCATAACTCCTCTCTATGGTCCTCCCCTATACCCCTCAGAGCGGCACACGCTCCCGCCCGCGTGCGCCCGTAAAACGAATCTGATCCGTATAGCCGAACGAACGCGCGTACTGCACCGCCTCCTCGTTGTAGCGCGCGCAGTCCTCGGGCTTGTGCGCGTCCGACGTCGTGATGAGCGGCAGATCGTAGCCCTTGGCCGTGCGCATGAACGCCGGATACGGCGAAAATTCCTGCACGGGGTACCGATAATACGTGCCCGTATTGAGGTCGACGATCATCTGCGCCTGCCGCATCGCGGCCGCGACGCGCGTCAGGTACGGCGTCACGTCAAAATCCGGGAAATACTTGTAGAGACGGATGTTGAACGGATGCCCGAGCGCGTCGTAGTGTCCCGCGGCGGCGAGTTTCTCGACCTCCGCCGTATACGCCTCGTAGATGTCTTTGAGCGCGTGGTTCTCCCACTCCGCCACGATGGCCCCCGTATCGTACGCCCAGCCCCCGAGGAAATGCACGGACCCGATCACATAGTCGAACGGATACGCGCGCAGAATCTTCCCGACCGCCGCTTGATCCCGGAAATTGCAGACCTCGATCCCCGCAAGCACCTTGTGCTTCTTCCGCAGCTTCTCGATGAAAGAAAAATATTCGTCGAGCGTATACTTAAATTTATTGGTCTTCAGCCATTTGCGCTGAAAGCTGCCCACGAAGCCGTCGTCCAAAATCAGATCGTCGTAATAAAACTGCTCGAACTCCGGAAACGTGTGCGAATGCTCGGAGAACCCGATCTCCGTGATGCCGCGCCCCTCTGCCGTGCGGAAGAAGCCCTCCGCATAGTCCTCATCGTAGGAGCCGTACTCTAAGTGCATATGATAGTCAAACCGCATGGCACAACACCTCACTCGTATGCGCCCGCGAGGATCTCTTCGCAGACCGTGACGACACCGTGTGCCCGATTGCTCGGCGCCGTATGCCGCGCACGCGCCTTCACCTCGGGCAGCGCGTTCTCCATCGCGAAGCTGTGCGCGACCGCATCCATCAGCTCAAGATCGTTCTGATAGTCGCCGAACGCCGCGCACTCTTCGGGCCGAATGCCGAGCACCGCCTGGATATGCCGCGCTGCCGTCCCCTTGCTGACGCCGTGGTTGTAGAGATCCACCCACTCGGCGCTCGAGAGCGAAACCTGCAGGCGGTCCTCATACGGCCTCATGCGCGGCAGGATCGTCGTCTCCGCATGTCCCGCGAGATCGCAGAACGACATCTTGATCGGCACATCGTCCACGGTCGCAAAGTCGTCGACGAACGCCGCCTCGGTCACGAATTGATCGAAATGCGCACGAAAGCGCGGAATCGCTTCATCCGCCAGCGCATAGCCGCGTTTTTTCCCGCACAGCACACTGTATGCCGCGGGAATGGAAACGCCCGTCCGCATCACAGAGAGCGCGAGCCGGCGATCGACAGGACTCGCGTACAATTCGCGCCCGCCCTCCATGACCAGCGTGCCGTTCTCCGCGACAAAGATCATCTCCGCCTGCCACGGCGCAAACGTCGTGCGCAGCGACGCGTACTGCCGTCCCGAAGCAGGGGCGAAACGGATCCCGCGTTCCCGCAGCCGCCCGTAGAGATCGGCGAACTCCTCCGGCAGCCTGCCGTGCTCGTCGAGCAGCGTCCCGTCCATATCCGAAAAGATCAGCCGTATCATCCCGTCCCCCCGCTTCTTGTATACAATGAGGCTATTATATAACAGAACGGTTCTCCGCGCAATCCGGACGAAAGCATCAAAAAACCGCCTGCCGGCGGTAACTAGCAATCCTCATAATGTCCCCTGCACTGATAGATCTCTATCTGATCCTCTCCGACACGATAGATCAGACGATTGATTTCATCAATACGCCTGCTCCAATAACTGTTGAGATTTCCTTTTAACCCTTCCGGTTTCCCTATGCCTTCAAATGGATTTCGGTCAATATCCTTCAACAGGGTATTGATCCTCCTGAGCGTCTTTTTATCTTGTGTTTGCCAATACAAATATTCATCAAAAGCCTGCTTAGTAAATACAATCCTACGCATCGGCCAAATCTTCCAGTTCATCAATCGTCTTGATCACCGTGTCCCCCCGCGCCATCTGCGCGATGCTCCGGTCGATGGCGTTTAGATTGGAAGCACTGAAAAACGGGTCCATAGACACCTCAAACGGAATACGCTTCTCTCTTGTCATTTTCTTTGCAAGTATCGTGATCGCAGTTGACATAGACAAGCCTAAATCATTGCACACGGTATCAAACTCTCTCTTCAACACGTCGTCCATTCTGACGCTGACAATCGCCTGTGCCATAATATCTGCCCCCTTCCTATACGAGAAGTATAATATATTGTGACCACAACGTCAACACAATGTTAATCAAGGAAGAATCGCGGTGCTCCAGGCACTATGATCCCTCTCCGTTTCATTCAAGTGTATGGAAAATACGCTTCACCCAAGATACCGCCCCGTGATGCTGTTCGGATTCTGCACAATATCCGCCCGCGTACCGCACGCGACGATGCGGCCGCCGTCCGTCCCGCCGCCGGGGCCCATGTCGAGGATATAGTCGGCGCTGCGGATCACATCCAGATCATGCTCGATGACGATCACGGTCGCGCCGCGATCAAGCAGTCGCTCGAATACGCCGAGCAGGGTCTTCACATCGAGCGGATGGAGACCGATCGTCGGCTCGTCAAAGACGAAGATCGAACCTTCCTGCCCCTTGCCCATCTCACTCGCGAGCTTGAGCCGCTGTGCCTCCCCGCCCGAGAGGCCCGGCGTCGCTTCGCCGAGCGTCAGATAGCCGAGTCCGAGATCGTGCAGGACATCGAGGCGGCGGCGTACCGTTTTGAGATCGGCACAGGCTGCGCGCGCCTCGTCCACGCTCAGCGCCATCAGTGCGGGCAGCGAATAACTGCCGCCGGTTCCTTCGCGCAAAATCTCCCCTGCCGCCGCAGTATAGCGCGTACCGCCGCAGTCGGGGCAGTCGATGGTGACGTCGGGCAGGAACTGCACGTCGAGGTCGATGGATCCCGTGCCGTCGCAGGTCGGACAGCGCAGCTTGCCCGTGTTGTAGGAAAAGGCCCCCGCTTTATACCCCGCAGCCTTTGCCGCTGCCGTCTGCGCGTAGACCTTGCGCAGCTCGTCGTGAACGTTCGCATAGGTCGCGACGGTCGAGCGCACATTCGCGCCGATCGGCACAGCATCGATCAGCCGCACCTGTCGAATGCCGGTCGCAGAAATGCTTCTAATATGCGCGGGCGGCGGCGTGCCCGCGATCTCTGCCATGAGCGCGGGAATCAGACTCTCGAGGACGAGCGTGGTCTTGCCCGATCCGGAAACGCCCGTCACAACGCTGAGCCGCCCCTGCGGGAACCGCGCGCGAAGCGGCCGGACGGTATGAATCTGGCCGGTCTCCAATACGATCTCCCCGCGCGCAAAAAGTTCTGCGGCTGCTGCGGGTTCGTGCACATGCACATGCGCCGTTCCCACAAGAAAACCGCCGATGCGGGACGCCCGGCTCTTCGCAAGATCGTCCATGGTCCCCTGCGCGATGATCGTGCCGCCGTTTGCCCCCGCCTCAGGTCCGAGTTCTACGAAATGATCCGCATGCCGCAGAATCTGCACGTCGTGGTCCACGAGCACGACCGAGTTCCCGTCGCCGACGAGCTCCTGCATGACGTGCAGGAGACCGTCGATATTCGACGGGTGCAGGCCGATCGACGGCTCGTCAAGCACATAGAGCACGCCCGTCGTCCGATTGCGTACGGCGCGCGCGAGCTGCATCCGCTGGCGCTCCCCCGTCGAGAGCGTGGACGTCGCGCGGTCGAGCGAGAGATAGCCGAGCCCGAGCTCCATGAGCCGCGCCGCCGTATGCCCGAACGTCTCGCAGATGCTATCGGCCATCGGTACCATGTCCGCGGGCATCGCCTGCGGCACGCGCTGTACCCACTCGGTCAGCGCACTCAGCGTCATACGGCAAACATCCGGCAGCGCGCACTCGCACAGGCGCGGCGCACGCGCGGCATCCGATAGTCGCGTGCCCCGGCAGGCGGGGCAGACGTCCTGCTTGAGGAACCGTTCCACACGCTTCATGCCCTTTTCGTCCTTCACCTTCGCGAGCGCGTTCTCCACCGTATAGACGGCGTTGTAGTAGGTGAAATCCATCTCCGCCGCGACGTTCGTCGTGTCGTTATGGTAAAAAATGTGCTTCTTCTCCGCGGGACCGTGAAAGACGATGTCCTTTTCCCGCGCCGAAAGATCGCGGAACGGGACGTCCGTGCGCACGCCCATAGCGCGCGCGATGTCCTTCATCAGCGACCACATGAGCGTGTTCCACGAGGCGACCGCGCCCTCGTCGATCGTGAGCGTGTCGTCGGGAACGAGCGTCGTCTCGTCAACCACGCGCACGATGCCCGTGCCGCCGCATTCCGTGCAGGCGCCGCCGCTGTTGAACGCCAGTTCCTCCGCCCCCGGCGCGTAAAAG
>CAUQAR010000036.1:0-12364 GCA_963515775.1 uncultured Selenomonas sp.
AACTTACACACTTTACTTGACAATCCCTGTCGTAAAATCATCCCAAGTGAGATTTTCAAGATTTTCAAAATAGATTTCTTCTGGAAGCTTACCTAAATAAGTTTTTAAAATAGAAGCGATATCCTTATGAATGGCTTCTCCCCGTGAATCGTGTTTTCTTCCTTCAATGCCACGTGCAATTTCTTGCGCATTAGCATACTTCGGTGCTTCAATTTTACTTCCATACTCGTAGACAGATCGTTTTCCACGCTCATTGTCGTCAAACTGGTGCTTGAGTTCTTCAATCACCTGTGGAGCAACCTTTTCTACACCCTTATATGCTGATGCAACAGCACTTTGGAGGTCTGTTGGTGTATAGGTTGATTTTGAATACTCTTCAATAAAATTGTTAGGGTCATAAACATTATACGGGTAGCCAAGGTTTTATTCAATATATGTCTCAGCACTCTTAAGAGACTCTTCCCATGGTTTTTCTCCTTCTCCATAACGGTCACGAACAATCCCTTTATAAATTATTGGGTTGGTTGTGTTACTTTCGTACACATCAAGGAGAATATTCTTAGAGTTTTTGTATTTACCATTGTCATACTCATCAATAGTCACATCGGCATACTTTCTTCCGTTAACCATAATAGTTGCAATTACGTTGCTGCGAATTCGCGCTTTATCAGAAATTGGGGTTGCTGTCTTTGCCTCTTCTGGCTCAATGGCAACAGGTTTATGCTGCTGGCGATACCAATGGTCAATAGGCAGAATAAGGTTTGCGCAATTAGAGGCTCTATTACCTCTTGGATCGCAAAATGTTTTTTTATGGTTTGCGTTTGAACCTTGACTCGGTTGCACAGGTTCATCAGGCATCGGGTGCTGCATCATCTGCCACAACAGAATTGCGGTATAGATATCATCGGCATCAAAACTAATTGCTTGCGCCGTCTTAGGAGTCGCGATCGGCGCGCAAAGTGCAAACGCCGTGCTGAGTGCGAGCGTTGTTTTTAAGAATTTCTTTTTCTTTGAATACATCTGGTTTCCCTCCATGGTAAACGCGAATCATATTATTATATTTTTGATCGTTGTATTACGTTGTACGAAATACGCGAACCGATACAAATAACGCTCATCTCAATTTAAATTCACATGATTTTATTCTCCTATATAAATTCTTCCGGTATGGGGATTATACACATTTTCTAATCGTATATCAAGCCCATTCTAATTGTTATTTGCCCCCTCTGCCCCATATTTCCATGACACCGATTATTTTACATTGTTTTGCACTGTGTTGACGTCTCTTGTATTTGCAGTTATACTTTCCTTAACGATAATAAAGGAGTGAATACCATGGCTACTGCAAACATCAACGTACGGGTTGATTCTTCCCTGAAGGAGGAGGCTGAAAATCTTTTTAATGACCTCGGTCTCAATATGTCCTCTGCCATTACAATGTTTCTCAAGAGTGCCGTCAGTTACGACGGAATCCCCTTTGAAGTTAAACGTTTGACGCCAAATTCTGAAACGAGAGCAGCACTAGCGGAGTACAAAGCGATGAAGGAGCGCCCCGACCTGTACAAGCGATACAATTCCTTTGATGAGGCGCTAGACGAGGTGCTCGGCGATGCTTAAGCCTGTCCTTTCAAATCAGTTCCGAAAAGATTTGAAACGAGCTAAAAAACGCGGGTTCAAAATGGAAAAGCTCACTGAAGTCATCAATACCATCGCCAACGGGAAGTCCCTTGCCGAAAAATACCGCGACCATAATTTAACGGGAAACTACCATAGTTTTCGCGAATGTCATGTCGAACCTGACTGACTGCTGATTTACCGAATCGAAGGGACAGAACTTGAACTATTCTTGTTCCGCACCGGTACGCATTCAGATCTCTTTTAAGGCTCAATTGCAAAGCAGCAGTATGGCCATACCGGGAAAAGAGGCTCTTCACCTTATATTGCAAATTGCAAGTTTAATTGACGCAAGTCGTTCCGTGAAACAGCGTCATAAAGAATACCACGATTTGGGTACGACACAGCCTTCTTGTATGCTTGAAATGTAGTATCGCTCCCTAATATAGAGGAAATCAAGATATTCGTGTCAATCATTATGCGCATGGCTCAGAACTCCTATTCGCAGCGGACTTCCGAATGATAGATACCCAAATACAAAAAAAGAGATTCCGATGCAAGCCCTGAAATACATGCTTTTCTCGGAATCCCTTAGTTTCAATACACGTCTATCCACTCACCCATTTGCCCGCGTTATCAATGCTACCGTCTCCACATGTGAGGTCTGCGGAAATAAATCCACGGGTTGTATCTCCTGCGCTTCGTAGCCGAGGTCTTTCATGACGGCGAGGTCGCGCGCGAGGGTCGCGGGATTGCACGAGACGTAGACGATGCGGCGGGGGGTCATGTCGGCGAAGGTTTTGAGGACGGTCGGGGTGCAGCCTGCGCGCGGCGGATCGACGACAACGACGTCTGGACGGATGCCCTGCCGATAGAGTGCGGGCATGACCTTGGTCGCGTCGCCGACGATGAATTCGGCGTTCTTGATGCCGTTGTCGCGCGCATTTTTCTGCGCGTCGAGGATGGCGGGGCGGACGATCTCGATGCCGTAGGCTTTACGCGCCCTTTGTGCGAGGAAGAGGGTGATCGTTCCCGTGCCGCAGTAGGCGTCGATGACGGTTTCCGTGCCGTGAAGATCGGCATAGTGCAGTGCCTGCTCGTAGAGGACTTCCGCCTGTGCGGTATTGACTTGAAAGAAGGAGCGCGGCGATATGTGAAAACTGAGCCGTCCAAGCCTGTCACGAATGGTCGGCTTTCCCCATAGGAGCAGTGTATCCCGCCCCATGATGACGTTGTTGCGGTAGGTTTGGATGTTCTGCCGGATGCTCACGAGCTGCGGCAGACGATCGCGCAGCATGCGGACGAATTCTTTTTTGCGCGGCAGTTCTTTCGTCGCCGTCACGATGACGGCCATGAGTTCGCCGCCCTGCCCCACGCGCCCGACGATATGACGCAGGACGCCGCGGTGCGTGTCTTCGTTGTAAACGGGAATATGCAGCTGCGTGACGATGTCGCGCACGGCATTCGCGAGATCGTTGTTACCCTGCCGCTGGATATGACAGTCCTCGGTGTCGATGATGCGGTGGCTCCCCTGTGCAAAACATCCGACGACAATACGTCCCTGATGAATGCCGACGGGAAACTGCATTTTGTTGCGGTAATTCCACGGAGATGCCGCACCCAGGGTTTCCTTGACCGGCACATGCGGCAGTTTCCCGATGTGCGTCATGGCGTCGACGACCTGCATCCGCTTTGCCGTAAGCTGCGCCTCATAGGAAAGGTGCTGGAGCTGACAGCCGCCGCAGTCGCTGTAGATTTCGCAGCGCGGCACTGCGCGGTCGGCACTCTCCGTGCGCATCTCCATCATACGGCCGCGCGCATAGGTCTTTTTGACTTCTTCGATGCGCACGAGAACGCGTTCGCCCGGCAGCGCATGCGGCACGAACACGGTGAAATTCTCATATCTGCCGACGCCCTCGCCGGATGTGCCGAGGCGTTCCACGCGGATGTCGTAATGCTTTCCCTGCCGGACCGGTATGACCGTCTTCATGCTTCCTCACTGTGCATCGCTGGTATGCGGCGACGCAAACGTCAGCTTTTGAAAGAGTTCACGCGGGTGCGCTAAAAGGATCTGCGCGCCGTGTTCCGTCAGTTCCTCCTGCGGACGAAAGCCCCATAGGACGCCGACCGCAAGCATGCCCGCGTTGTGGGCAGTGTCCATATCGACGGCGGTGTCGCCGAAATACGCGGTACGCGCGGGCGGTACGCCCATCCGCCGGGCGATATGCAGCACCTTTTGCGGATCGGGCTTGCGCGGCAGCCCCTTTTGATCGCCGATCGTCTCCCGGAACATGCCCTTCGGGAACAGCGCGGCCACGATCGTATCCGCGGCGCTCTGATGCTTATTCGTGCAGATCGCGAGGGGGATGTCCCGGCGCCGCAGTTCCTCCAGCATCTCCGGGATGCCGTCGTAGAGTTTTGTCTTATTCAGCAGCCGCGCCGCGTAGCAGTCTTGATACCGCGCCATCGCCTCGTCTACAAACGCCGCGTCCGCCTCTCTCTCCTGCGGCAAGGTGCGTTCGATCAGTTTGCGGGACCCGTTGCCGACAAAATAACGATAGGCGTCCGTCTCATGCACGGGAAATCCATAGGACGCAAGCATGGCATTGACGCTGTCGGCTAAATCCGCAAGCGAATCGACTAAGGTCCCGTCCAAATCAAAAACGGCGGCTTGGTATTCCATCATAAACACCGTCCTTTGACGCAATGAGATCATCAGCCCTTCCCCATGGGGAAAGGGCTGATTTTTTTTATAATGATATATCCGATGCAGCCGGATGAATTAACCGCCCAGCTTTTTCGCGAGCAGCTCGTTGACCATCTGCGGGTTCGCCTTGCCCTTGGACTGTTTCATGACCTGCCCGACGAGTGCGCCAATCGCCTTCTTGTTGCCGCCCTTGTAATCCGCGACGGCCTTTGCGTTCGCTGCGATAACCTTCTCGACGATGTCCTCAATCTCCTTCGTATCGGTGATCTGGACGAGCCCCTTGGCCTTTACGATCTGTTCCGGCGCATCAGGCGAGGTCCACATCTCCTTAAACACAGTCTTGCCGATCTTCGAGGAGATCGTGCCCTTCGAGATGAGCAGGATCATCTCCCCGAGGCGCCCCGCGTCGACGGGAGACTGCTCAATCGTCAGGCCCTCAGCGTTGAGGTTCTTCGAGAGATCGCCCATCAGCCAGTTCGCCGCGAGTTTCGCATCCGCTCCCGTGGCCGTAATGGCATCGTAGTACTCCGCCATCGCGCGCGAACTCGTAATGATGCCCGCATCATAGGCAGAGAGCCCCGCCTCGTCCATCAGCCGCGCACGGCGCGCATCGGGCAGCTCCGGCAGTGCCGCGCGGATCGCCTCGATCTCATCGCTGCTCGTTACGATCGGCGGCAGGTCCGGCTCCGGCATGTAGCGGTAGTCGTGCGCCTCCTCCTTGCTGCGCATCGAGAGCGTAATGCCGCGCTCCGGATCCCATGTGCGCGTCTCCTGAACGATATGCCCGCCGTCCTCGAGGACCTCTGTCTGACGCTCCACCTCGTAGTTGATGGCGTCTTCGAGGGCCTTAAAGGAGTTGATGTTCTTCATCTCCGTGCGCGTGCCGAGCACGTCGGAGCCGACCGGGCGCAGCGACACGTTGATGTCCGCGCGGAGATTGCCCTCCTCCATGCGGCAGTTGGAAACGTCGATGTACTCCATGATCGCCTTGATCTTCTCCATATAGGCGCGCGCTTCCTCCGCCGAGGACATATCCGGCTCCGAGACGATCTCGAGGAGCGGCACGCCCGTGCGGTTGTAGTCGACGTTGGACGTCGCGGAGTCCTTGATCGTCGTGCCGGAGTGTACGAGTTTCCCCGCGTCCTCCTCCATATGGATGCGCGTCAGACGGATCCGTTTCTTCCCCGCCGCCGTATCGATGTCCACCCAGCCGTGCTCGGCGATGGGCAGATCGTACTGAGACGTCTGGAAGTTCTTCGGCAGATCAGGATAGTAATAGTTCTTGCGGTCGAACTTGCTGTACCCGTTGATCGTGCAGTTCGTCGCCAGCCCCGCCTTGATCGCGAACTCTACGACGCGGCGATTGACGACAGGAAGCACGCCCGGCAGGCCGAGGCAGACGGGACAGACGTGCGTATTCTGCGCAGCGCCGAATGTGGTCGCGCAGCCGCAGAAAATCTTGGTATGCGTCTTGAGCTCACAGTGAATCTCAAGGCCGATGACGGTTTCGTATCTCATGCGTTCCCTCCGATCGGCGCCAGTTTCGTATGGTAGTCGTTCTCCTGCTCATAGGCAAATGCCGCGCGCAGGATCGTCTCCTCCGCGAGCGGCTTTCCGACGATCTGGAGGCCGATGGGCAGACCTGCCGCCGTAAATCCGCACGGCAGAGAAATCCCCGGCAGTCCCGCAAGGTTCACAGGCACGGTGGATATATCCTGTAAATACATTTGCAGCGGGTTCTCCATCTCTCCGATGCGATAGGCGGTCGTCGGCGCCGTCGGCGTCATGATGACATCCACCTCTTCAAACGCACGCGTAAAATCCTGCCGAATGAGTGTCCGCACCTTGAGCGCCTTCAGATAATAAGCGTCGTAGTAGCCGGCCGAGAGCGCATAGTTGCCGATGAGGATACGGCGCTTCACCTCCGCGCCGAATTTCTCCGTGCGCGTGCGCGTCATCATATCGACGAGATCTTCCCCATCGACACGCGCGCCGTAGCTCACGCCGTCGTAGCGCTCGAGATTCGTCGCCGCCTCCGCGGGCGCAATGAGATAGTAAGCCGCAACCGCATAGTCCGTATGCGGCAGGGAAATCTCCCGCACCTCTGCGCCCATCGCCTCAAAATCCCGAATTGCAGTGCGGACGGCTGTCTCCACTTCGGCATCCATACCGGAGATAAAATATTCCTTGGGAAGACCGATACGCAGCCCTTTGACCTCTCCGGTCAATGCTTTCGTATAGTCGGGAACAGGCTCTTTGCTCGCCGTTGCATCCATTACGTCATGTCCCGCAATGATATTCAGCAGGTGTGCGGCATCCGTCACATCGCGCGTCACGGGACCGATCTGATCGAGCGAGGACGCATATGCGATCAGACCATAGCGCGAGACGCGCCCATAGGTCGGTTTGAGTCCGACAATCCCGCAGAACGAAGCGGGCTGACGAATCGATCCGCCCGTATCGGAGCCAAGCGCCCAGATCGCCGTCCCCGCCGCGACCGCCGCCGCACTGCCGCCCGACGAGCCCCCGGGGACACGCGCCGTATCCCACGGATTATGCGTCGGCCCGTAAGCGGAGTTCTCCGTCGAGCCGCCCATCGCGAACTCGTCCATATTCGCCTTGCCGAGAACAACTGCACCGGCATCGTGCAGCTTCGTCATCACCGACGCGTCATAGGGCGGAACGAAGTTTTCGAGGATCTTCGATCCCGCCGTCGTCCGCATGCCCTTCATGCAGATATTATCCTTGACTGCGCCGGGAATCCCCGCGAGGAACGGCAGGGGTTCCTTCGCCGCAATTTTCGCATCGACGACATCCGCCTGTGCGAGCGCTGTCTCGCGTGTCTCTAGGAGATACGCGCCGACCTGCGGCTCTGCGGCGTCCATCCGCGCGATCACGTCCTCCGTGAGTTCACGCGCGCCGATCTCGCCGCGCGTCAGCATATCGTGAAGGACATGCGCCGGTTTATCGTATAGACTCAAGACAGTCCCTCCTTATCCTTCCAGCACCTTCGGCACCTTGAAATAGCCGTCCTCGTGCAGCGGCGCATTCGAGAGCGCCGCCTCGTTCGAGAGCGACGGACGCACCTCGTCGGCGCGGAACACATTCTCGATCGGCAACGCATACGTCGTCGGCTGCACGCCCTCCGTATCGACACCGGAAAGATTATCCACATAAGCTAGGAAATCGCCGAGACGCGCGCGCGCATCCGCTTTTTCGTCCGCGGGGATGGCGAGACGCGAGAGCCGCGCAGTCTGTTCCAAATCCTTTTCCGTCACATTCATACCTTCACCGTCTTTCATTGCAATATCCTAGTTATTATAGCAAATCGCCGCGCTCCTATCAAATCGAAATCCGTCGAAAATCATCGCCCCACAAGCCGCGCCGCAAATTCCGTTGCCGGTGCGCGGCGCAGTTCATCCGGCGCCGCATACTGCCCGATGCGTCCCGCCTCAATGACAAGCACACGCGTCCCGAGGAGCAGCGCTTCGCGGATATCGTGCGTCACAAAGAGGATCGTGATGCTCGTCTCCCGATGAATCCGCCGGATCTCGTCTTGGAGTTCGGCGCGCGTGATCTCGTCGACCGCGCCGAACGGCTCGTCCATGAGGAGGATCGTCGGCGAGGCCGCGAGAGCGCGCGCAATGCCGACGCGCTGCTGCTGCCCGCCCGAGAGTTCGTCGGGATAATGGTCGCGCAGGCTTTCGGGCAGACGCACGATCTCCATCCACTTTTTCACGGCGCGCCGCGTTCGCTCATGGTCTCCTTTGTTCCACAGGCGCGGCACATACGAGATGTTCTCCTCGACGGTCATATGCGGAAAGAGCACGCTCCCCTGTATGGCATAGCCGATGCTGCGGCGCAGCCGAATGATGTCGATATCACGGATATTCTCCCCGCCCACAAACAGGTCTCCCCCATCGGGTACGACGAGTCCGTTCACCATCTTGAGCAGCGTCGTCTTGCCGTCGCCCGAGGCGCCGATGATCGTGACAAATTCACCCGCCGCGATGTCGAGGCTGATGTCCGACAACACCATTTTATTACCGTAGGATTTGCTGATGTTCCTGTAGGAAACGGCGATATTCATTCCAGCACCCCCTTTTCGCGCAGAAAATCCTCCGCTACGGCGCGCGGTTCCCGCCCCGCCGTCTCGACGGCATAGTTCATCTCCGCCATCTCCGTATCCGTGATTTTATCCGTCAGTTTTTCAAGGACAGCCGCAAGTTCGGGATGTTTTTCCAAGACTTCCTCGCGAACGACATTGCCGCAGCGATAAGAGGGGAAAAAGCCGTGGTCATCCGCGAGCACCGCTGCATCCGCTGCCGCAAGCTGCCCGTCCGTCGTAAAGATCGTCATGATGTCGACCTGTCCGCTATCAAGCGCCCGGTACTTCAGGCCGATATCAAGATCCATCGTCCGCGCGAAGCTGAGGCCATAGGCGCGGCAAAGCGCGGGATAGCCGTCTTCGCGTTCAAAGAAATCATACTCCGCACCGAAGGTCAGCATCGGCGCGGCGTGCGCTAAATCCGAATACGTCCGCAGGCCATACTTCTCCGCAACATCCCGCCGCACAGCAATCCCGAACGTATCGTTGAATCCGTACATGCCGAGCCATCGCATATGGTACCGCTCCTGATATGCCGCTGTCAATGCGGGAAAGAGACTTTCATCATACGGCCGGGTCTCCTTCAGCACCATGTTCCATCCCGTCCCCGTATACTCGGGGTAGATATCAAAATCACCGCTCTCCATCGCGGGCTGGATATTCGACGTGCCGCCGCCGACGCCTGCTGTGAGCCGGACCTCAAGATTCGTATCATGCTCGATGAGGAGTTTCAGCATCTCTCCCATGATGAGCTGCTCGGTCATGGGCTTCGTCGCAATCCGAACGACATCCTTCCTAACAAACATCCCATAGAGGCCTCCGCCAACAACAAGAAGCGCCGCGATGAGGAGGGCGGCCGGGCGCAGCGACCGCCGCACTTTGCCGCGCGCATGTCGGCGGCGTCCCATCCGCCGTTCGAGCATGCCGAGCACAGCGTCCAGCACGAGTGCCAATACGGCGATGAGGAGGCTGCCCGCGATTGTGAGCGCGGGATTGTTCGTCGTAATGCCGCGGTAGATCGCGACGCCGAGCCCGCCCGCACCGATGAACGACGCGATCCCCGCGAGCGCCACGGTCATCGTCACCATGCTGCGAATCCCCGACATGATGACGGGCAACGCGAGCGGCAGCCTCACGCGCGTCAGCACCTGAAACTCTGTCCCGCCCATGCCGACCGCCGCCTCAACGAGCGCGGGATTGATATTCGTCAGCCCCGTATGGGTCGCGCGCACCATCGGCAGGAGCGCGTAAACGGTCAGCGCGATGATAGCCGCCGCGTTCCCAACGCCAAAGAATGGAATCAAAAACCCCAGCATGGAGATCGAGGGAATCGTGTAGAGAAAATTCACCACACCGAGGGTCGGCCGTGCCGCTCGTTCGTATCGACTGATGAGAATTCCCGCCGCTCCGCCGACAAGGACTGCAATCCCAATCGCCGCCGCAGATATCCAAAGATGCTCCAGCGTCAACCGGATAAAAAAAGAGCTGCGCTCTGCAAATATCGAAACGACCGCCTGTAATAAATCCATGCTTCACTCCTTTTCGAATTGTAATAAAAATAATTTCATAAACTATATCATCATTCCTGTGCTTTTTCAATAGAAAATGCCCCCACGGATCGTTCAAAATATCCGTGAGGGCAGCGGTCAAACGACGACGACCACTTTGCCGAATCCCGCTTTGCTTTCCAAATAGCGGTGTGCTTCGGCGATTTCCGAGAGGGAACATATCTTTTCGGGACGAACACGCACGCGATATCGGTCGATATAAGCAAACATCTCACGGAGGCGTTCCTCGCGCACATTGCCCGAATAGAACGAGGTCAGACAGCTGTCCTCTGCCAAATCGACGATGGGGTCGAACTCTTCCAAGTACCATTTTCCGCCGAGCTGTCCCGTATTGCATAGAATACCGCATCGACAGAGATGCCGCATGCTGTCCTTGATCACCGCAGCCCCGATGAGTTCCAAAATCCGGTCGTAGGACCGCGTCGTCTCAAGCCGCCCATCCCGCTCTATCACAATATCGGTATATCCTTCGGCAATAAGATATGCCCGCATATCCGCGCGCCGCGTCGTTCCGTCGATACGCATATCGGGATACTGCGCCCGCAAAAGACGCAGTGCCGCAATGCCGACGCCGCTTGCACCGCCGCGAATGAGAAGACTGTGTTCCGACGAAATACGAAGATTTTTCAACGAACAAAACGCCGTGTAGTACGTCTCCGGGACCGCCGCTAGTTCCGCCCACGGCAGATCGCTGTCCACCGGATAAATCTGTGCATTCGGGATCAGCACATACTCCGCATAGCTCCCGTCGAATGCACGCCCCATCTCGCCCATGATGGAAATGACGCGCTGCCCCACGGGAAGTTCCTCCGGATCTGTCGTCTCCACGATGGTGCCGACGCATTCGATGCCGAGAATCCGCGGGAATGTCACCGACGGCGAGAGACCTTTCCGCGTGAAGATTTCCGAACGATTGATGCCGAATCCGCGTACCTTAACGAGAGACCATCCCTCCTTGACAGAGGGCCGCGGAACATCCGTATAGACGAGCTGCTCCGGTCCGCCCGCTTCATAAACGACGACGGCTTTCATAACGAATCCCCCTTTTCTTGTCGCCGATACTTGAATAATATCATACCGA
Source organism: uncultured Selenomonas sp. (assembly GCA_963515775.1). GTDB lineage: Bacteria > Bacillota > Negativicutes > Selenomonadales > Selenomonadaceae > Centipeda. The sequence goes on from CAUQAR010000036.1 coordinate 11,082, forward strand.
CTGCGGCCGAATGTAGTCTTCCTCCAGCGCGAGCAGCATCTCGCGCAGGAGTTTCAGCGCGGTTGCGGTGGATGCCCCACTCGCATCGAGCGGCGGCGAGAGCTCGACCATATCGCAGGCGACGACGCGGCAGCCGCGAATAACCGAGAGCGCGGCCTTCATCAGCTCGATGAACGTCACGCCGCCCGCCTCGGGCGTCCCCGTTCCGGGGAAGACCGACGGATCGAGCACGTCGAGGTCGATCGTGAGATAGACCGGACGTCCCCGGACGGCCGCAACGGCATCGGAGAGGCCGGTGAAGTGAAAGGCATGCAGGTTCGTATGCCCTGCGCGCGCCCATTGCCACTCGGCGCGCTCCCCGCTGCGGATGCCGAACTGATGGATGCGCCCGTCGCCCAGCCGGTCCCACACGCGCCGCATGACGGTCGCGTGCGACAGACGATTGCCGAGGTATTCCTCGCGCAGGTCGGTGTGCGCATCGAAGTGAATCACCGCAAGATCGGGATATTTCTCCGCGGCCGCTTCGATGGCCGGCAGGCTCACGAGATGTTCTCCACCGATGAGGAACGGCAGCTTTCCGTCCGTCAGCACCTCCACGGCAAAATCCCGGATCATCCCGAGCGCACGCGCCGTATCGCCGAAGGGGAGTTCCAGATCGCCGCCATCGAACACCCGCGCCTCCTCGAGGTCGAGGTCCTGATACGGGCTGTAGGTCTCGAGACCATAGGACTCCGCGCGCATCGTCCGCGCGGCAAAGCGCGTGCCGGGACGATAGGAGGTCGTCGAATCGAACGGCGCACCGAAGAGCACGATATGACTGTCCTCATAGGCGTCGTCACAGCCGAGGAAGGTTTCCACATTACGATTCCACATCTTCGAGTATCTCCTCCACATAGTTCGGCAGGGCAAAGGACGCTGCGTGCAGCTGCGTGTTGTAGTACCGCGTTTTGATCCCGAGCGCCTTCCAGCGTGCAAAATCGACGCCCTCGACCGGATGATATTTCTTCGATGAAAAACCGAAGAGCCAATGCCCCGACGGGTAGGTCGGTATATGGACTTGGTAAACACGGCTGATAGAAAACGACCGTACAATGCGCTGATGAATACGCTGCATTGCATAGGCGTCCTGCTCGTAAAAGGGACTTTCATGTTGGTTGACCATAATGCCGTCATCCTTTAGGGCCTTAAAGCAGTTCCCGTAGAACTCCTTTGTGAAAAGGCCCTCGCCCGGTCCGAAGGGATCCGTCGAATCCACGATGATGAGATCGTAGACGCTCACGGGC
>CAUQAR010000037.1:0-12355 GCA_963515775.1 uncultured Selenomonas sp.
GGCGAATGCTGCTCTTTAATCTTTTTGTCTCATAATTCACTGTGAAATCCCCCATATTCCCTCTCTATAACTTTTTTCAAACACCTCTTTACGAGAAAGAAAACGACCGATTGATGCGGCAGGCGACCGGCTCATCGTAGATATTGCGCGCCGGTTCAAACCGATAGGTATACGCCGCAGTGATCGCCGCCTGATCGAGTGCGGGCTGTCCCGAAGAACTCGAAACGCTCGCGCTCTGCACGCTGCCGTCCGGGCCGACGATGATCGAAAGCCCCACGGTCCCCGTGATCCCCTTGCGCTCAAGATCGGGCGGATAGACGGGCGTCGCCCCCGACAGGAATTGCGGCGGTGTCTTCGGCCGCTGCGCCGCCGCGGCATCGCGCCCCGTCCCGTTACCGCCGCCGCCGTTTGAATTTCCACCGCCGCCGGTCGGGGTCTTGCTCTCCCCCGTCCCCTGCGACTGCGTACTCGTATTGCTGGTGCTGCTGCTCGTGCTGCTCTGCTGCTTCGGCGTATCTGCCGGGCGCTCCTGCGGCTGCTGTTCCGGCTCCTTTTTCGGCTTTTCAAACGGAATATCGTCGATGCTCGGCGCCGGAGGGGCGGCCTCTGCCGCCGCCGCAGGTCCGGGATCGCCCTCCGGGGCCGCCGTATCGTAGATCTCTACATCAATCGGGCGCTTGTCCTGCGGCGCGGCGACAGCGAACAGTCCCATCGCCGCCGCAACCATCAGGAGGCAAAAATGGATGCCGAAAGACACCCCCCATGAGATATATTTTTCTTTTCCCGCTATATCCAAAGTTCCACCTCCATAAAATAACAGACTTCTCTCATAATGAGAAGTTCTATCATTTTTAACGTGGTCATAATAGCACATTATCAAGCGTTTGACCAGTAAAAAAATAAAAAACGCCATGCGGGCGGCGCGTAAATCTATTTGATGAAATCCGTTTTCATTGACGCGGGAAAAAAAGTATAGTAAGATAAGAGCGCAACTGAGGGCGGCGGGGGGCGTCGTCATACTCCGATAGGAAAGGAAAAGTGGAACTTATGGATTATATCATGCAGGGGATACATTTTTTTCAGCAAGGCGGTACCGTTATGTACTTCCTGCTGGCCGCGTCGATCTTCGTCGTATTCATCGCCATCGAGCGCGCACTCTATTTCGCGGGCGCAGATGCAGGACGTAAGTTCGCGCACACATACATGCTGCACATTGCAAACAGTCAGTTCAAGGAAGCCGTGCAGCTGACCGACCAAAAGCGCGGCTCGATCGCAGATATTCTGTTCAGCGCGATTACGAAGAACAGCAAGAACTCGCGCAAGATGAGTTCCTATATGGAGGTGCAGTCCGGCATCGCGCTGTCGAAGTTCCGCAACCGCCTCTACTATCTCAGCGTCATCGTCACAATGGCGCCGCTGCTCGGTCTGCTCGGCACGATCAGCGGTATGATCGGGACGTTCAGCGTGTTCAACCTCGACTCCGGACAGCCCTCCGCCATCACGGGCGGCGTCGGCGAAGCGCTGATTGCAACGGCCATGGGTCTGTGTGTGGCGATCATTGCGCTCGCGGTCCACGCCTATTTCTCGCAGCGCATTGAGAACATCGTCACAGACATGGAGATGTGCTTCTCCGTCACCGAATACAACCGCATCGAACTGGCGCGCGCGGCAGGTGTCAAAGGCGTCACCGAGACCTCGCTGCACGCGGGCGAATCGGAAGGTGATGAGGCATGAGACTCCGCGACAGAAGGGCGTTCAACAAGCCCGAGGTCATGATCATCCCGATGATCGACATCATGTTCTTCCTGCTCGTGTTCTTCATCATGAGCACGCTCTACATGGTGAATCTAAAGACGGTCGACGTCAACCTACCCAAGGCACAGACGGCGCAGACCCAGCTGAACGTGACCTACCTCGTCACGGTGCGCAAGGACGGCTCGCTCTGGCTCGAGGATAAACAGATCGACGAGGGAACGCTCCTGCGGCAGGCGCGCACAGAGAGTCAAAAGAATCCGAAGTTCGCCGTGGTCGTGCGCGCCGACGGCGATATGAACTACAGCGGCGTCATGGAGCTGCTCGACAAGTTCCGCAAGGAAGGCATCACGCGATTTGGCCTTGCGGCAGAATAGAAAAAGAGTATTTTAAGAGCCTTTCGCCACGTTCGGTGAAAGGCTTTTATTGTCGCTGTTTTCTGTGGGGCGACAGCGACCGCAGTGTCTTAGTTCAATACGATCTTGCTGAAATCCGCCGTATCGAGCAGATCATCGTCAATCGCCTTGAGCAGCGTCAGACGGTTTTGCTTGACGCGTTCATCCTTGTCCATGACCATGACCGCGTCGAAGAACGCGTCGATGGCGCCCGCAAGGCGGCGCTGCGCCGCAACGGTCTCGGTATCATCCGCCCCCGCCGCACGCGCCTTGACCGCCGCGTCATAAGCATCGAGCAGCGCCTGCTCCGCCGGTTCCTGAAAAAGACTAGGATCAACGGCGCCGAATGCGGCCGACCGTGCGATATTCCCCACGCGGACAAAGGACTGCACCAACCCCGCCGCATCGTCCGCGCGAAGCAGCCGCTCCACATAGGCCGCGCGCACGGGTATGTCCGCGACGAAATCCACGTCCGTGAGTACGGCCTCCTGCACATCGTAGCGCACACCGCGCTCCGTGAGCACATTCTTCAGCCGCAGGCGGATGAACTCCGCAACATCCGCCTGCATCTTGCTCCGCGCCGCATCGTCCAAATCATAGAGATCGCATGCTTCATCCACGAGATCGGAGAGCAGAAGGCCGCTCTCATGCGCGATGAGCATATGGACCAGCCCGAGCGCCTGCCGGCGAAGTGCAAAGGGATCCTGCGATCCCGTCGGAATCTTGCCGCGGCTGAATGTGCCGACGATATTATCGATCTTATCCGCAACGCTGAGGGCAAAGCCGAGATCGCTCTCGGGCAGCGCGTCCCCCGCAAACCGCGGCATATACTGCTCGTCGATCGCACGCGCGACCGCCGGTTTCTCGCCGTCGAGAAGCGCATATTCACGCCCCATGACGCCTTGCAGCTCCGTGAACTCTGTCACCATGCCCGTCACGAGATCGGCCTTCGACAGCTCCGCCGCGCGGCGCGCATCCGCCGCCATCCGTTCATACGCCGCGTCGTCGCCCGCCGTCATATCCTCGACGACCGCCGCCGCAAGCTGCGCGAGGCGCTCCGTCTTTTCATACATGGAGCCGAGCCCCTGTTGGAACACGACCGTGTGCAGCTTCTCACGGTGCGCTGTGAGCGATTTTTTCCGATCCTCGTCAAAGAAGAACTGCGCATCCGCGAGCCGCGCACGCAGGACGCGCTCGTTGCCGTGCGCCACCACATCGAGATGTTCTTTGCCGCCGTTGCGCACCGTGATAAAGACGGGCATGAGGCTGCCGTCCGCCGCCTTCACGGGGAAATAGCGCTGATGATCGCGCATCGGGGTAATGACCGCCTCGGCGGGCAGCGCGAGGTATTTCTCCTCGAACGAGCCGCTGAGCGCCGTCGGGTACTCGACGAGGTAGAGCACCTCCTCGAGAAGGTCGGGGGTGATCTCGGCCGTTCCGCCGCGCACCGCTGCCTCCGCCTCGATCTGCGCTGAAATCATCGCGCGGCGCCGTGCAGGATCGACAATCACGCACGCCGCCTCACACACCGCCTCGTAGTCTGCCGCAGAAGTGATCGTAAAGTCCGCGGGCGCGAGCGTTCGATGGCCGCGCGAGCGATTGCCGCTCGTCACGTCCGCCAGCGTAAAGGACACAACCTCCGTACCATAGAGCGCGACGATCCAGCGAATCGGGCGGATGAAGCGGAAATCAAGGTCGCCCCAGCGCATGCTGTTCGGCAGCGGGATCGCACGGATGAGTGCAGGCAAAAGGTCCTTGAGGATATCCCCGGTCGGCGCCCCCGCCTCATGGACGGAGGCGTAGATATAGCCGTCGCGGCGGATGAGATCCGCCGGCGCCACATGCTGCCCGCGCGCAAACCCCGCGCCTGCCTTCGTCGGATTGCCGTCCGCATCAAAGGCAATGGAGATCGCAGGCCCCCGCGTCTCCGTGCTGACGTCTGCCTGCCGCTCCGCAAGCCCCTCCGCGATCAGCGCCATGCGCCGCGGCGTACCGAGCGTACGCAGCGCGGCATAGGAAATGCGTTTTTCTGCGAGCATTTCCCCCGCAAGACGCTGTAGATCACGCAGCAGTCCGGGCATCGCATGCGCGGGAATCTCCTCCGTACCGATTTCAAGCAGCAGATCTCTGCTCATGCCCTCGCCCCCTTCTTCAGCATCGGATAGCCGAGCGCCGCGCGCTGCGCCAGATACGCCTCCGCACAGAGGCGCGCGAGTTTCCGCACGCGGCCGATGAACGCCGTGCGCTGCGACACGCTGATCGCACCGCGCGCATCGAGCAGATTGAACGTATGCGAACACTTCAGCACATAGTCGTGCGCGGGATGCACATAGCCCGCGCCGATGATGCGCACAGCCTCGGCTTCGTATTTATCGAAGAGTTCAAAGAGCAAGTCCTCATCCGAGAGATCAAACGCATAGGTGGTCTGCTCGAACTCATTCTGATGAAACACGTCGCCGTACGTCACATCATCCGTCCACGCGATATCATAGACATTCTCAACGCCTTGAATATACATCGCGAGCCGCTCGAGTCCATAGGTGATCTCCACAGAGACGGGTTTCACATCCTGACTGCCGACCTGCTGGAAATAGGTGAACTGCGTGATCTCCATGCCGTCCAGCCAGACCTCCCAGCCAAGGCCCCACGCCCCGAGCGTCGGCGACTCCCAGTTGTCCTCAACGAAACGAATATCATGTTCCGCCGCGCGAATGCCGAGACGTGCAAGACTCTCAAGATAGCGCTCCTGAATGTTATCCGGCGACGGCTTCATGATGACTTGGAACTGATGATGCTGATAGAGGCGGTTCGGATTATCCCCGTAACGCCCGTCCGCCGGACGGCGCGACGGCTCGACATAAGCGACGTTCCACGGCTCCGGTCCCAAGACGCGCAGGAACGTCCACGGACTCATCGTGCCCGCGCCCTTCTCCACATCGTACGGCTCGGCAAGGATGCACCCCTGCCTCGACCAGAACTCCTGCAGCGCGAGGATCACCTCTTGGAATTTCATACAACCAACTCCTCCAATAAAAAACCGCGATCCTTCATGGAATACGCGGTTTCTCTCTCATCAAACACTATTTGAAATTCTCCTCTAAGCTGTGAAGAATCGACGTCTGCCTCTCGTTCACCTGTTTATTCCATCGATTTGTATATCCTGCCGATTCGTCGGAGGGAAGCAGCGCGCACAGGATGATGAGAATGATAAAGAAGACGACGGCCGTGCCGATGATCTTGCGTTGATAGGAGGCACGCTGCTTTTTCACACGCTGTAGACCTCGCTCCAGCTCCTTGTTCTTTTCCGCTCTGGTCTTTCCCACGGTCCTTCCCTCCCCTCAGCGCTCGGCCGAATACGGATGAAGCATCTCAGAAGAGACTCTGCTCCTCGTACACCGGCTCCTTCATCTTACGATAGCAGTACAGCGTCGCCAGCGTGTCCGCGAGCGCACCGTGCGCCTCGGTCGTGCCCCAGTCGTAGCGATAGTAGTCCGCACACTCCGTGAGCTTCCACCAACGGTATCCGCCGCGCCGTGCGTCGGGGACCTTGCGGAAGTCCGAAAACGCGATCATCACATCATGCCTGTTCGGGTTCGTGATACGAATGCCCGACTGCCCAAGCAGGCGAATATCAAACTCTATATTATAGCCGACAAGCAGCGTCTCCGGATCGTTGAAAAGCCGCTCCAGCTCTGCACGTTGCGAGAGGATCGGCGCACGGTCCGCAACCATCTCCGGCGAGATCCGGTTGATCTTCTCCGCATCCGGCCATGCGCTCTTGCGCGCAGGCGCATACATGCCGTCCACAACAGTCCTGCCCGCGCCGTCAACGACCGCGAGGGTCAGCACCTCATCGTCACTCCGAAAGCCCGTCGTCTCAGTATCAAAGACCAGAATTTTTTCCAGCATCAAAGTCCTTCCTTTTCTAGTCGTTTTTTCCTAATTTTACACAGCTTTCATTGTAAATATTATACATTATACGAAATCATCTGTCAAGGAATCGCCCTGCCCGAACCTCGATTTTAAAAGGCATCCGCGCGCATAATTTTCTATTGCAAAAGCCAGCGAATTCGGCTAGAATACATATATAAATATAGTTGATAATTATAGGTAATATCTATAAGAAATATAAATTATTCTATCATCGAAAGGAGTATCATCTATGAACGCCATCAAAATCCGGGACGACATCTACTGGGTCGGTGCGATCGACTGGTCCATGCGCAGCTTTCACGGCTATGACACCCAACGCGGCTCCAGCTACAACGCATACCTCATCCTCGACGAGAAGATCACACTCATCGACACAGTGAAACGGGGCTTTGACGACGAGCTGCTCGCGCGCATCTCCTCCGTCATCGATCCTGCGCGGATCGACGTCATCATCTCCAACCATGTCGAGCCGGATCACTCGCACACCGTCCCCATCGTCTCGCGCCTCGCGCCGAACGCGAAGGTCATCACGAGCGCGCCGAACGGGCTTAAGGGACTCAAAGCGTACTACGGAGACCTCCCCTACGAAACGGTCAAAGCGGGGGACACGCTCTCCATCGGGAAGCGTACGCTGAAGTTCATCCCGACGCCGATGCTCCACTGGCCGGACAGCATGGTCACCTACTGCCCGGAGGAAAAGATTCTGTTCTCGAACGATGCGTTCGGCCAACATTTTGCTACCGGCAAGCGCTACGACGACGAGAACGATCTCGGCATCGTCTGCGAAGAGGCGAAGAAATACTACGCGAACATTCTCTTCCCGTACGGCAATCAGGCACAGGCAGCGCTCAAGGCACTCCACGGACTCGACATGGAGCTGATCGCCACAGGACACGGCATCATCTGGCGCTCACACATCCCCGAGATCATCAAACACTACAAACAGTGGTCCACGGGAGAGACCGAAGAGCGCGCCGTCGTCGTCTACGACACCATGTGGCATTCCACCGAGATGATGGCGCACGCCATCGCCGAGGCGTTCATTGATAAGGGCATGTCCGTCGGCTACTACGACATCAAGTGCAACACGCACGCCGACATCATGACCGACGTCCTCACGAGCCGCTACCTCGCCGTCGGCTCGCCCACCCTCAACAACAACATGCTGCCCACCATCGGCGGCTTCCTCTGCTATATGAAGGGCCTCGCCCCAAAGGGGCGCAAGGCGTTCGCCTTCGGCTCCTACGGCTGGGGCGGCCAGAGTATCGGGCAGATAGAGGATGAGCTCAAGAGCACTGGTTGCGAACTCGTCCTCGACAAAGTCCGCATGCTCTACGTCCCTTCCAAAGAACAGCTCGCCGGACTGCGCGAACAGATTCTCACGCTCTGAGACAACCAAAAATCCCGAAAGACACACATCGGTCTTTCGGCATTTTTTATGCCACGTCGCGGCTACTCCTCTGTAAAATACTTCATCGAGGTCTTCGTCCACTCGTGCTTGGTATAGAGCATGCAGCGGTCCTGTATACCGGTCTCGGCGGCGAGTGCTGCGGCGATCTGCTCGCATTCGTCCCTGCTGTATCCGTGAATCATGGTGTAGAGGTTGTAGCGCCAATCTGCCGCGCGATTGCGGTCATAGCAGTGCGAGACGCGCGGATGCTCCGCCATATGGCGCGCGACCTCGTCCACACGCGCGTCCGGCACGTCCCACACGCAGAGCGCGTTCGATGTGAAGCCGACCTCGCGGTGCCGCAACACGGCGCCGACCTTTCGGATCTTCTTCTCCGCGCGCATCGCGGCGATCCGCGCGAGCAGTTCCTCCTCGGTGATGCCTATTTCCTCCGCGAGCGCTTTATAGGGTTCTGCGACAAGCGGGAATTCCCCTTGCAGAAGGCGAATGATCTTCTTATCGAGGTCGCTGATCTCTATCTCTTCGGTCATACTGTCGCCTCCGCTATTCGAGCTTGAACTGCACATTGATCTTATACCGCCGGTTCGCCCGAAGGCTCATCAGCCCCCGGACGCCCGGCAGTGCCGCGACCTCGGCGAGGATATCCTCCTCCGCTGCGTGCGAGGGCGTCAGCAGTGTGAACCAGAGGTTATAAGCACCCTCGCGTTCGTAGTTATGCGTTGCGCCCGCATAGCGGTTGACCGCATGCGCCACATCCGGCAGGGCGGCCTCGTCCACTTGCAGCGCGATCAGCGTTCCCCGATAGCCGAGGCGTTCCGAATTGAAAAAGGTCCCGATCCTGCGCAAATATCCCTCTCGTTTGAGCGCCGCAAGGCGTTCCAACACCTGTTCTTCGTCGGTGCCGAGCTGCGCACCCAAATGCGCGAACGGCCGCGGGCATACCGGCAGGCTGCCCTGCAAAAGGTTCAGCAGCCGCTTGTCAAAGTCAGTCAATGCCGTCATGGTCTTCATCCCCTAAAATACACACAGCGCGGTCTCTCTCGTACCGCGCTGTGTGTCTGCCTTGCTCAGGGGCAGGGGATGCGCCGGCACAGAAAAGATGAACCGCATTCATTTCTTGCTGTGCCTATTCTATCAGATAGTCCTTCATCACGTCAAGCAATTCTGAACGGCCTTCATTTTTTGGCGCGGCATAGGGCAAAACGGTGAGTTCCGCTACGCCGAGCGTCCGCCGCATCCGATCGATCTGCGTACGGCGCGCATTTTTGCCGATCTTATCGGCCTTGGTCGCGATGACGAGCACGGGGATACGGTGCGTGACGAGCCACGAGAACATCCTGATGTCGGATTCCATCGGCGTGTGCCGAATGTCGAGCAGGAGGCAGACGAAGCGCAGCTCCTCCGCGCTCAGAAAATATTCTTCGATGAACTTCGCCCATGTCTTCCTGCTGTCGCGCGCCGCCTTCGCATAGCCGTAACCCGGCAGATCGACGAGGTGGACGGGATAGCGCTCCGCGCCCCCGTCCACACGCAGGAGGAGTTCGTAGAAGTTGATCGTCTGCGTCTTACCCGGCTTCGAGGAGACACGCGCGAGCTGTCGGATCCGCGTGAGCGAGTTGATCAACGACGATTTTCCAACGTTCGAGCGCCCGATGAAGGCGACGGCGGGACGGCGTTCCTCCGGATACTGATCCCTGCGCACAGCGGACGCGACATAGGCGGCCTTCGTGATGACGACGGGTTCGGTCACGGCGCACCTCCTAGTTGTAGAGCGCGATTTTGAGCACCTCGTCCATATGCGCGACAGGCACGAATTCGAGCGCGGCGCGCACGGTGTCCGGAATGTCCGCGATGTCGCGTGCGTTCTCCTGCGGCAGGACGATGGTCTTCATGCCCTCGCGGTAGGCGGCGAGGGTCTTTTCTTTGAGACCGCCGATCGGCAGCACGTTGCCGCGCAGGGTGATCTCGCCCGTCATGGCGACGTCGCCGCGCACCTTGCGCCCCGTGAGCGCGGAGATCATGGCCGTCGCCATTGTGATCCCCGCCGACGGACCGTCCTTCGGGATCGCGCCTTCGGGCAGATGGATGTGAATGTCGTCCTTCTCGTAAAAATCCTCTGCGAGCGAGAGCGCTTCGCTGCGGCTCCGCACATAGGAGAGCGCAGCCTGCGCGGACTCCTGCATCACGTCGCCGAGCTGGCCCGTCAATATGAGCTTGCCCTTGCCGCGCAGGATGTTGACCTCCGTCCGCAGCACGTCGCCGCCGACTTCGGTCCACGCAAGGCCCGTCACAACGCCGACGAGGGGCTTTTTCTCCTGCTTTGCGGCATGGTACTTCGGCTTTTCGAGGAATGTTTCAAGGTTCGCCTTGGTGACGGCGATCGGCGGCTTTTCCCCCTCGACGATGCGTCGCGCGGCTTTGCGGCAGAGCTGCCCGACGACGCGTTCGAGCGCGCGCACGCCCGCCTCGCGCGTATAGGAGCGAATCAGCGCGGGATAGACCCCCGCGGCGACACGGATGTCCTTCGCCTTCAGCCCGTTCTGCGTGCGCTGGCGCGGCAGGAGGTGGCGCCGCGCGATCTCGATCTTTTCGAGCTCCGTATAGCTCGAGAGCGTCAGGATCTCCATGCGGTCGCGCAGGGGCGCCGGGATCCGCGCGGCATTGTTCGCCGTGACGATCCAGAAGACGTGCGAGAGGTCAAACGGCAGTTCTACGAAGTGATCGCTGAACGTGCAGTTCTGGACGGGGTCGAGCACTTCGAGGAGCGCGGCCGACGGATCTCCGTGAAAGTCCATCGCGAGTTTGTCCACCTCGTCGAGGAGGAACACGGGGTTCTTCGTCCCCGCGCGGCGAATCCCCTCGATGATACGGCCCGGCATCGCCCCGACATAGGTGCGGCGATGCCCGCGAATCTCAGCCTCGTCGCGAATGCCGCCGAGGGAGGCGCGAATGAACTTGCGCCCCATCGCGCGCGCAATCGAGGCGCCGAGCGAGGTCTTGCCGACACCGGGTGCGCCGACGAGGCAGAGAATCGGTGCGCTCTGCTCGGGTGCGAGACGCCGTACCGCGAGGTAGTCGAGGATGCGCTCCTTGATCTTTTCGAGCCCGTAGTGATCCCGTTCGAGGACGTCGCGTGCCGCTGCCATATCGACGTGCTCTTCGGTCGTCTCCGTCCACGGCAGTTCTACAAGACAGTCGAGATAGCTGCGGATGACGCCGGCCTCGGCGCTCATCGCCGCACTCGTATCGAGGCGGTGAATCTCGCGCTCGATGGTCTCGCGCACAGCCGCCGGGAACTCTTTCGCGGCGAGCGCTTCGCGGTAGCGGTCGACCTCGGCGGATTTATCCGCCTCGTCGCCCAGTTCTTTCCGGATCGCCTTGATCTGTTCGCGCAGGTAAAAGTCGCGCTGCACCTTGTCCATCTGCTTGCGTACGCGACGGTTGATCTGCTGCTCGATGCCCATGATGTCGAGTTCGTGCAGGAGCGCCTCGTAGAGGCGGTCGAGACGCGTGCGCACATTGGCCGCGGCGAGAATCTCCTGCCGCACGTCGTGCCTGAGGTTCAGATGACTCGCAATGATGTCCGCGAGCCGCCCCGTATCCTCCATGATGGAGATGGAGACGAGCGCCTCGGGCGGGATCTTGTGCGATAGCTTGACCCACTCTTCAAATTTGCTTGTGACCCCGTGGACAAGCGCCTCGATGTCCTTGGACGCACGGGCATCCGCCTCTTCTTCGAGCTCGAGCACGTCGGCCTCGGCATAGGTCTCGCCCTCGCGGACGGCGAGGATCTTCGCGCGTTTCTGCCCGTCGACGAGAATGCGCAACACTCCTTCGGGCATGCGCAGGAATTGACGAATCTCGGCAACGGCACCGACATCGTAGAGATCGCGCTCCGTCGGATCGTCGATCTCCGGATCCCGCTGCGCGACGACGAGCACCTCGCTGCTGCCCGCAATGGCGCTCTCAATGGCTGCGACTGATCGGTCGCGGCCGACATCGAGGTTCACCATCATATGCGGATAGACGACGAGGCCGCGCAGCGGAAGCAGCGGCAGTGTTCGCTTCTCGGACATAGTATTTCCTTCCCTCTCATAGGCGGGACAAAAAAAGGGACTGCCGCAGAAGGCACGCCCCTTTCTCATGCTAAAACCGTATCAGTTGGCGGCCGCCATTTTCGCGGCCCCCGTCCCCTCAATCGTCAGGATCGGATCGCTTCGGTTGGCGATGACATCCTTCGTGACCTGACAGGCGGTAACGCCTTGAATCGACGGCACCTCATACATCACGTTGCGCATGATGCCCTCGATGATGGCGCGCAGGCCGCGCGCTCCCGTCTTATGCGTGAGCGCCTCCTTCGCGATGAGATGCAGTGCATCGTCCTCGAACGTGAGACGCACGCCGTCGAGCTCCAAGAGCCTCTGGAACTGCTTGACGAGCGCGTTCTTCGGCTCGGTCAGGATGCGCACCATCGCCGCCTCGTCAAGAGAACTCAGCGTGACGACGACGGGCAGACGCCCGATGAACTCCGGGATCAGCCCGTTTTTCATGAGGTCTTCGGGGATGACCTTACTGAGCGATGCGCCGACAGAGACGCGCTTCTTGGAACGCACCTCGGCGCCGAACCCCATTTGCTTCTTGCCGAGACGGGATTCGATGATCTCCTCGATGCCGTCGAACGCGCCGCCGCAGATAAAGAGGATGTTCGTCGTGTCGATCTGCAGCAGCTCCTGCTGTGGGTGCTTGCGCCCGCCCTGCGGCGGTACGGACGCCGTCGTCCCCTCGAGGATCTTGAGCAGCGCCTGCTGTACGCCCTCGCCCGAAACATCGCGCGTGATGGACGGATTCTCCGACTTGCGTGCGA
>CAUQAR010000038.1:0-12321 GCA_963515775.1 uncultured Selenomonas sp.
AGCGCTTGCAGCGCGCCGTGCCGAGGAATGTGCCGCCGCGCTGGATGATGTCGCCGACATCCTTGGATTGGAGCTCGCGCATGTCCTCCTCGAGGAGGCCGTGATAGCCGTCGTTGATGCCCCAAACCTTGACGCCCTCATAGAGCGCCGTCCGCGCCACAGCGCGCGCCGCGGCATTCATGCCGGGGCTGTCTCCCCCGCTCGTCATGACCGCAATACTCTTTAACATGACACATCCTCCCCTGCCCATTTGTAAAAATACGCGCAGACTGCACGCATCTGTCTGTTTTCCTAAACTCCCCTCATCATATCACAAATGACAAAAAAAATCCCCTGTTTTTTCAGAGGATGGAGGAGAAATTGTTTCATGTGAAACATCTTTATGGGATTGAAAACGGAATTGGAGAGGCGCGCATATATCCGTTCCTACTTCCCACGAGGAGAGGAAATCGTTATGCGCGAAAATCCCACGCTCTATACCGTAGCCTAAGTGGGGCGCAAACTTTGATTCGCAGCTAGGAATGAGGAGAATACAAGCAAAGGCGTAGTTAACAGCTACGTCGACCGCAGGATTTTCCACAGCGACAAAGCTAGGCGCGAATATAGCGGTTCACGCCTCACGCCTCATGTGCGAGGTCGCGGAAACGCGTATACTCCTTCTGAAAATACAATTTCACGGTATCCGTCGCGCCGTTCCGATGCTTGGCGATGCTCAGCTCGGTGATATTCGCGTTCTCCGTGTCCTGATTGTAATAATCCTCGCGATAGAGGAACATGACGATGTCCGCGTCCTGCTCGATCGAGCCGGATTCGCGCAGGTCCGAGAGCATCGGGCGCTTGTCCGAGCGCCCTTCCGTTGCGCGCGAGAGCTGAGAGAGGACGACGATCGGGACGTTGAGCTCGCGCGCAAGGATCTTGAGCGAGCGCGTCATCTCCGCCACCGCGAGCGTGCGGTTCTCCACGCGTCCGGGGGCCTGGATCAGCTGGAGGTAGTCGATCGCGATGAGGTCGAGCCCGTGCTCGGCCTTGAGGCGCCGCGCGCGGGAGCGGATGTCGAGGACCGTCGTGCTGCTCGTATCGTCGAAGTACAGATTCGTCTTCATCATGCGGTCGGCCACCTTGACGAGGCGCTCCCACTCCGCGTCGTCGAGTTCTCCGCGCGCGAGATGCGTCGCCTCGATCTGTCCTTCCGCACAGAAGATGCGGTGCATGAGCTGTTCACGCGGCATTTCGAGGGAGAAGAACGCGACCGTGCCGCCTTGGAGGGCCACATGGGTCGCGAGGTTCAGCACAAAGGCGGTCTTGCCCATCGCGGGCCGCGCCGCGATGATGATGAGGTCGGCATTTTGCAGGCCGCGCGTCACATTGTCGAGTGTCGAGAGGCCCGTCGAAAGCCCCGTGATCCCGCCCTTGGCTTTCGCGAGCTCGCTCACGCGGTCCACTGCGTCAAAGACGACCTTCTTGGCGGGGATGAACGAGGCCGTTGTCTGCCCGCCCGCGATCGCGAGGATCTTGCGCTCTGCCTCGTTCAGCTGCTCCGCGATCTCGTTGCTCTCCTCGTAGGCGGCACCTGCAATCTCCGTGCTGACGTCGATGAGGCTGCGCAGGATCGCCTTTTCCTTGACGATCTTCGCATAGTGCTCGAGATTTGCGGTGCTCGGCACGGCGTTCGTCAGGTTCGCAAGGAAGGAGATGCCGCCGACCTGCTCAAGCAGGCCGGCCTTCTTGAGCGCCTCCGTCATCGTCACAATGTCCACCGGCTCTCCCGCGCGGACGAGCCCTTCCATCGCGTCAAAGACGGCGCGGTGCGCCTGCCGGTAAAAATCCTCTGCACGCAGGAGCTCCAGCGCCTGCGTTGCAGCACTCGATTTCAGCATCATCGCGCCGAGCACGGACAGCTCCGCTTCAATGCTCTGGGGTGGTACGCGTCCTTCGGGCATCGCTTTTCTCCTTTCGTCTCGCATCCCGCGTCATCCGCACGCCGGCTGCGCCGCATCGGGCGCGGGCGCTGCGGGCCGCTTTTTCCACGTCTCATCCGCAAAGAGGACGGCGAAGGCCTCCTCCGCATGCTTTAATCGATGAATCTCAAGACCGAGGTGTTCCTCCGGAATATCCTTTTCGTTCTCCCACGGGATGATGAGCACCCCGATGCCTGCCTGGCGGGCGCCGTACGCTTTCTCAAAGACACCGCCAACCGGCTTGATCTCGCCTTGCAGCGAGATCTCGCCCGTCACGGCCACGTCCTGTCGAACCGGCGCGCCCGTCACCGCGCTGACGATCGCGGTGAGGATCGCGGTCCCCGCGCTGGGGCCGTCGATGTTGCCGCCGCCGATCACGTTGACGTGGATGTCATAGTCGTGAATATCGCGCCCCGTGAGCTGGCGCATCACCGAAGCTGCGTTGAACACGGAGTCCTTCGCCATGCTGCCCGCGGTCTCGTTGAAACGGACTGTCCCTTTGCCCTTTTCGGCGGCGGGGAATGCAACCGCCTCGATCTCGATGATCGAGCCGAGGAAGCCTGCGACGCCAAGCCCAAAGACGCGGCCGACCGCAGGCGTATCGGATGCCTTCTTCCGGCCGAACGGATACAGCCGGCTCACGCGCACAACCTCGTAGATATCGTCCTTCGTCACCGTCAGCGCGGGGATGATTGTTTCATGTGAAACATTTTCTTTGGCATCCGCTTTGGTATCGCCGTTCATGCCGCGCGCGACGGCAGCAATCTTTAAGCCGTCCGCTTTTGAAGGAGACGATCCCCGCCCCGGTGCATCGTCCGAGGCGGTTCTATTCTCTGCGTCGCCCCCGTCCGTCCCGTGCGCAATATGCGCCGCAGCATCCGCAGCAAGGTCTCCGGCGGGCGCAGGACGGTCGCCCATGCCCGTATCCGGCACGGGGGATTCATGCCCCTCCATTGTTTCATGTGAAACAATCTGCGCGATCTCCGCATCGCTGCGCCGGTTCAGCGCGAGGCTGTAGGCGTCGGCGAGGATGTTGATCGCCTTGCGCCCCTCGATCGTGTACTCGCTGATCAGCTCTGCCGCCCCCGGCGCGAGGGTCACGCGGAGACGCCGCGCCGCATTGTCGACGATCGTCAGGATGTGCGCGGGCGTCAGCGGCTCAAAGTAGATCTCTGCGCAGCGCGAACGCAGGGCGGGATTGATATGCTCCGCGTCACGCGTCGTCGCGCCGATCAGGACGAAGTCCGCGGGCGCCCCCTCCTCGAACAGCTTCCGGATGTAGGGCGGCACGCGCTTGTCGTCGGGATCATAATACGCCGACTCGAAGTACGCGCGCTTATCCTCGAGGACCTTGAGCAGCTTGTTCTGAAGCATCTCGTCCATCTCGCCGATCTCGTCGATGAAGAGGATGCCGCCGTGCGCCTCCGTTACGAGCCCCGGCTTTGGCTCCGGCACGCCGCTGTCCGCGAGGCTCTTTTGCGCACCCTGATAGATCGGATCGTGCACCGAGCCGAGCAGCGGGTTCGTCATGTCGCGCGGGTCCCACCGCAGCGTCGTCCCGTCCGTCTCCACGAACGGGGCGCTCTCAGCAAAGGGGGAGACGGCACGCTTTTTCGCCGCCTCGAGGACGAGCCGCGCCGCCGTCGTCTTGCCAACGCCGGGCGGGCCGTAGAGCAGGAGATGCTGCGGATAGGGCGAGCTGAGTTTCGCCATGAGCGAGCGCACGGCGCGCTCCTGTCCCACGATCTCATCGAATGTCTGCGGGCGCAGCAGCTCCATCACCGACTGCGTGAGGCGCACATTCTCGAGCGCCTCGAGGTCCTCGCGCTTCTTCTTATCGTGCGGGGACTCCGCGCCGGGGCTCTCCTCCGAGATCACCTGCCGGCGGATGTCGTCCACATACTCCTCGTGGTCCTGCTCGAGCTTTTCGGTCACCTTGCGCTCGATGCGGTCTTCGAGATCACGCCGCGCGCGGATGCCCGCGAGCTGCTCCGTCATCTGCATCAAAAGCTCCGGAATCTCGGCCGTGGACGGCGGCGGAGAGATCAGCGGATCCTCCTCAAGGATCCGTATGAGGGCGAGCACGCGCTCCCGACGATCCTCCGAGCGCATGAGCGCCATCGCGTTCATCTTGCCCGCCTGGATGACGAGACGCTCCGTCCCCATCGTATCCGCGAGCATGCGAAAGATAGCGGCAATCTCGATGTCGAGCGCCGCCTCCGTCGCCGGAGGCGGCGGCGCATCGGACTTGCCGCCGCCATTCGTTCCAAACAAATCTTTAAAAAAAGACATAGGTCATTCCTTACGAACGTGAATCTTGATCGGCGCCGCGATGCTCGGATGCACCTTGACGACGGCTTCGTAGATGCCCTCGCCCGTCACTTCGCCGCGGATCGTGATCTTGCGGCGGTCGACGTCGATGTTCTGCTTCTTGAGCGCCGCCGCCACATCCTTGCCCGTCACGGCGCCGAAGAGGCGGCCGTTCTCGCCGATGCGCACGGGGATGTCCACCGTGACCTTTTCGAGCTGCGCCGCCATCAGCCGCGCCTCGTCCTCCGCCATCGCGTCCTTACGGGCCTTGGCCCCCGCCTGTGCCTGCGCGACGTTCACATTCTCCGCGCTCGCGGGCAGCGCGAGTTTCCGCGGCAGGAGGAAATTGCGGCCGTAGCCGTCCGCGACCTCCACGATCTCGCCCTTTTTCCCGATATTTTTTACATCAGCCTGTAGTATCACTTTCACTGTGGTCACTCTCCTCTATATAAGCTCTGGCCCGCGCGACGACCTGCGCGCGCACGGCGCTGAGCGGAACGCCCTTCACCTGCGCGCCCGCCACGTTCGCGTGGCCACCGCCGCCGAAATGCTCCATGATCACCTGCACGTTCATCTCGCCCGATGAGCGCGCGCTGATGCCGACCGTATCGCCGTCCAGCTGGAACACATAGATGCTCATCCGCACCCCGTCCACGCGCAGCATGCCGTCCGCCGCCTGCGCCGCGATGATCTGCCCGTTCTGCAAAAGCTCCGGGATGCTGCCGACGATGAGTCCGCCCGGGAAATACTCCGCGTTCGCCTTCGCGCGCGCCAGCGCCACCGTCGTCTCGTAGTCGCTCTGGAAGAGGCTCCGAACGAGCACGGGATCGGCCCCTGCGCGGCGTAGATACGCCGCTGCGTCGAACGTGCGGACACCCGCGCTGACGTTGAAGTTCTTCGTATCCACCACGATGCCCGAATAGAGCGCCGTCGCGTCGAACTTCGTCGGACGGATGCTGTCGCCGAAGTACATGAGGAGCTCCGTCACCAGCTCGCTCGCCGAGCTGGATGAGGTCTCGATGTAGACGAGCAGGGGATTCTTGACAAAATTTTCGCTGCGCCGGTGATGGTCGATGACGACCACCTTCGGGATGCGGTCGAGCAGGGTCGGATCGGCAAGGATGTGCGGGATGTGGGCGTCCACGACAACGAGCAGCGCCGAAAGCGACGCCGTCCCTGCAATATCGCCCGCCCGGACGAAGAGGTCCTCGTAGATCTCCTCCTTGCCGAGCACGTCTTCAAAGCGGTCGATGCCCTCGTTCATATCGCTGAGGACGATATGCACCGGCTTGCCGATTGCACGCGCCATGCACGCCACGCCCATCGATGCACCGAAGCAGTCGTAGTCCTCGTTGTGATGGCCCATGACGTAGATCTCGTCGGCGCTCTCCATGATGTCCCGCAGCGCATGCGCCACAACGCGCGCCTTCACGCGCGTATGCTTCTCGACCGCCTTGGCCTTCCCGCCGAAGAACTGCGTCTTGCCGCCGATATCGAGCGCGACCTGATCGCCGCCGCGGCCGAGCGCGAGGTCGAGCTTCGCCTCCGCCTCCTCGCCCAGCTCCTTGAGCGACTGTTCCTCCGCGAGCGAGAGCCCGATCGAGAGCGTCACCGGCAGCCCCTTCGTATTCGTGATCTTGCGCACCTGATCGAGGATATCGAACTTCTCCGCGATCGCGTGATCGAGCGCGTTCCGGTCGAGCAGCGCCACGAACTCCCCGTCCGAGATGCTGTGGATGAAGCCGCCCAGCGCGTTCATCCACGCATCCAGCCGCTCGCGCACGGCAAGCAGGAGCATCGACCGCTCCGCCTCGCTCTGGCCCTGCATGACCTCGTCGTAGTTGTCCAGCTGAATGTAGAGGAGCGCCGCCCGGCTCGCGCGGAAGCGATCCTGGAGCGCGGCGAACTCCGTTTCATCCTCCACATAGAACGCCATGAGGGGATCGAGGTGCGGCGGCGTCGGCACGGGACGATGGTAGACCCGATAGGAACGGCCCGCATGCGAGAATCGATACTCGCCCTCAAGCCCCCAGACGGGATCGATCACCAGCTCCTGCCAAAAATCTGCGACCGCCGTCCCCTGCTCGGGAATCAGACCGCCGAGATAGTCCCCGAGCTGGCTGTTGCACCACTCGAGATGTCCGTCCTGACTCACCACGAGAATCGCCTGTGGCAGACGGTCCACCGCATAGTTCATCACGTCGTTCACATTACGGATGATGCCCATACAGTAGCGTTCAAATCGCCGCTCTCTGTCCCGGCAGCGTTCCCATGCAAACGCGACAAGCGCCGCCCAGAGCAGGAGCGCCGCCATGCCCACATAGGAACTGTAACAGAACGTCACGAGCGCGAGCGCGAGCATGACGATCAGATGAATCGTCAAATCGATCCACGCGGATAAATTCCGCGGCATAGAATCACCTTCTTCAGCACAGCACGCAGAGCCGACCGGCCTGCACGCGGCATTGTTTTATATAAAAATCCGATACGACAGCATTATACTTCAAATACAATGTAGGGCTACCTCGCCGACATTTTCTTTCGATAGTCGTAGACCATATCGAAGAGTCCCGTCCAGGAGACGACCTGCGTCACGAGCGGCGCGTTCAGCCCGACAAACATATAGAGCAGCACGCGCACGAACGGCGAAAGCGAGAAGCGCTCCATCAGAAACTGCATGAGCGAAAGCCCCTGCACGAGCCCCGCGAAGAACGCTGCGAGATAGGCGTTCAGCGATACCTGATACAGCCATGCAATATCCCGCGTCAGCCCCCAGTAAATGCCGACCAGCGAGAACCCGAAGAGATACGGGAACACGATCGGCAGGCGCCATGCGGCAAACCGCGGAAAGGGCGCGACGGGCGTGCCGAGCCGCGCAAGCACCATGCGCAAAGCGGCGAACGAGGCGGCCGCCTCGATGAGGCCCCATAAGAGCAGCAGTGCCGGCAGCACCTGAAACATCAGCGTCACCATCTGATCCGCGGCCGCAAGCGTCTCCGTGATCTGCGCCTCGCTCATGCCGAACGCACGGTAGATGTCCGCCGCCTGCTCCATCGTCCGGCCCAATGTCTCCGGATTGAGCGCAAGCGGGTTGATCCCAACGAGCGCAAAGGCCACCCCGACGCCCGCGGCGATCCCGCCGACGGCCCCCGCAGCACCCGCGATGAGCGTTCGCACCGTACCGGCGCCGCGCCGGACAAGCGCGCCGAGCACAAGTCCGGTCGGGGCAAACGAGAGGACAAAGGCCGCCGCAGCCATCGGCGTCACGAGCGGCATCAGCAGGAGGAACGACAGAACCGCCGTCAGCACGCCCCACGAAACGCCGGCGCGCACGACGACCAGCGCGATGAAGACGGGCCACAGCAGCCCCATGATCGTCGTCAGCATGGGCAGATAGACCGCCGCGAGCGCATAGATCACCGCCGCGGCCGTCATCACCCCCGCCACAGCGGCGGGTCTTGCACCTTGCACCTTCATCCCGTATCCTTTCGGCGGCACGCGCCGCCCTTATTTCCATTTTATCAATGTGCGTTCTTATTATAGCAGGTTTTTACTATGCTGTCACGAAATCGCTAGGCGTGACGTGCGATCTTGGCGCCTCACTCCATTATACCTGCCATGCGCAGCAAATACTGCGCATTCGTCGTCCTGCACCGCCCCGCTCTGATCTTAAAGTCGAAAAGGATCTTATCGTCCTTGTAGTGCTCCTCAAAGTGCGCGTTCGCGACGGGGACACCCTCCCGGCCGAGATCGCACAGTTCAAAATCATGCGTTGTGACGATCGTGATCGCATGCGGCAGGGTCAGCCGGCGGATCGCCTCGCGCGCGCCGACGATGCGGTCGGCCGAGTTCGTGCCGCGGAAGATCTCGTCGATGAGGATCAGCATCGGGCGGCCCTTGCGGCTGTACTCCATCATCTTCTTGATGCGCAGGAGTTCGGCGTAGAACGTCGAGATGCCGCCTGCGAGATCGTCGTGAATCTGGATCGAGGTGTAGACCGCCATCGGTGTGAGGACAAAGGAGCGCGCACACACCGGCGCGCCCGCGTATGCGAGCACCATGTTAGAACCCAGCACACGCATATACGTTGTCTTGCCGGACATGTTCGATCCCGTGATCACGAGCGTGCCTGCCGTCAGATGCGCATCGTTCGAGGTCGCCGCCTCCTCCGTGAGGAGGAACGGCAGTGCGCCTTCCGTGTCGAGACGCGGCGCGGCCTCTTCCACGAACTGCGGGAACGCATGCACTTCGCGGGTATGTCCCATCATCGCGAGCGAGAGGAGCACCTCCATCTCCGCCCACACCGCGATCCACGTCCCCGTGGCCGCCCCGGCGCGCCTGCGCCAATAGGCAAAGTACGCGCGGCAGTGAAAATCCCACAGCAGCAGCGCGTTGGCGAGGATGAAGAACACAAAGTTCCGCCGCATCGCCACGCACTCCGCGAGCAGGGTCAGACGGCTCTGCGCGCGCGTGGCGGGCAGGGGCGCATAGAGCGGCGCGAGGATTGCACGGAACGCGTCGCTGTGGAGCGGCGCGCGTTCGAGCACATGAAAGATGCGTCCGTAGAGCCGCAGCTCGCGCGCCATGCGTCCGAGCGGCGTCAGCACGCGCAGCGTGCGCGGGTAAAAGATCATCGCAAGCGCCGTATTGATCGAGAAGATGACGAACGGCAGCGCCCACGGCCCGCTGCCGAGAATCGCCCAGAGGAGTGTCCCAAGGCCTGCGAGAGAGCACGTCAGCCCCACCGCAAAGAGCCGCGCCGGCGAAACCGTCTGCGGCTGCGCGATCTCCCGCACCATCTCGCTCATATCGTGCCCGTCGGGCAGGCGCGCGCCGCGTGCCTCCAGCTCGAGGCAGAGCAGGGGATGCGCGAGCAGCTCCGCGACCGCCGCCTGACGCACGCGCGTCTGCGCGAGATCCTTCGGCGTCGCCGAGAGCGCCGCCGCGAGCCGATCCCGCCCCGCCTGCGTGCGCGCGCAGCAGAGATACTGATAGAGGGACGCCGGACCGAAGATGTGAAGATCGCGGTCGGGCGGCCGCTTTTCCTTGATATACCCGGCGCCGTCCACGGGATTTTTCTGCCACGCGCCCGAAAACCGCGTGAGATAGCCCTCCACAACGCCGAGCGAGGCCGCGATAAAGCGCCTCTTGCGCTCGAGCTTTTGATGCCGCGCGACGAGCACAGCAAAGA
The DNA here is from genome assembly GCA_963515775.1 of uncultured Selenomonas sp. Lineage (GTDB taxonomy): Bacteria > Bacillota > Negativicutes > Selenomonadales > Selenomonadaceae > Centipeda. Next base: position 9,460 of record CAUQAR010000038.1, read on the forward strand.
GGAGCAGCAAAAAACCGCCCAGCATCATCTCCGCGGCCGCGCCTCTGTCATAGCCGTGGAGCAGCGCCGCCGCCATCAGCGGGAACACGATCGTGCGCGCCAGCACGAGCCGCCGGCTCTCCCTGCGCAGACGCGCGGCGGTTGCGCGCGTATTCTCGCGCGCATTTTCATAGAATGTCTTTTTCAAAGGAAGACGCTCCTTCCGATTTTTCTGCGTATGGATCCGGTGCGGGACCGATGTCCCATGCGATGATAATAAGGTACATTATAAATCATCAGAGCTGGAAAAAACAGTGCGAAAGTAGTATAATTTCAAAAGTCACAGCATCCGGGAGAAGAACACCCTCGCCGCGCGGAAAAAGCGGATCGTGCGCGTATGGATCGTCTTCCTCGTCATCATCGGTCTGCCTTATATTCCCGCCGTGCACAGCGCGGTCGCGCAGTTCGCCGCGCACACCGTCGTCGCCGGGACGTGGCTGACGGACTGGCTCACCTTCTGGAACGCCGGGAAGTTCAACCTCATGAGCGTCCTCATGCTCATCTTCACCATCATCGAGCTGCGCAAAAAGACCGACTGGTACCACGAAATCCTCCTCTACCGCGAAGGCATCGCCGTCCGCAACGAAACGACAGGGGAGGAGTACTTCGCGCCCAAGGAGACGCTCTCATTCAAGCAAAATCACGCGGACGACACAGTCACCATCCGCGCCGCCGCGTTCCCGCATCCCCTCACGCTGCGCTTTGAAGAGGGCGCCATCTCCGCCGAGAGCATCCTGCGCAACAACCTCGAACGATATTTCTTCACATAACGGTGCCGCCGGCCGCAAGGGACTGCTGCACAACGCCCCCCGTGCAGCAGCCCCTTTCGCATGCCCAGCGCACAGCCGAGCACGCGGAGACGGGGACAGCCTGCGCCGGTGAAGCGCAGGATCGCGGCGCATCGATCACGATTTAGGCGCACGAAAGGAGCCGCATGATGTTCGGAGGCAGACCGATCCAAACGGACGACATCGCGCTGCTGCTCGTCTCCCTGCCGTTTTGGGGCATCGTCATCTGCGGCGTGCGCGCGCTGCGCTCCATGCACCCACTCTACAAGCAGTACGGGAAATACACCCCCTTCTACCTGCACGAGGGCAGATTCATCATCAATAAGATGCGCATGTGGTCCCTGCGTCCGCAGCTCTTTCTGGCTCGGCACATCGCCTTCCCCGTGACCGCCATCGACCGCGTCCTCATCGGCTGCACCTCCGACGGAGACCGCTACAGCATGTCCGTCCGCGTCCGAACAAAGGACGGCCGCATCAGCCCCATCTACTGGTTTTCGCCGGGCGTCTACAGCCCCGCCAAAATGCTGCACGCATCGAAAGCCGACATCAAAGTCACCATGCGCCGCACCGCCGCGCTCCTCGCGTCCATGCACATCCCCTGCGAGACGGCAGAGGAAGAGGAATGGCGCCCGTTCCTGTGGTAGCGCCGTCCCCCGCTGAAAAAAGCCAAACACCGCCGAGAGGAGCCCCCATGCCCGACGAAACTACCGCCGTCCATCGCCTACAGGCCGCCGTCGACGCGCTCCATCTGCGCATGAGAACCGCCGCAGGCGACCTCGACTACGAATCCTATCTGCATGAAAAGCGCGCGCTCGAGGCCGCACTCAAGGCGCTGAGAAAGCGCCGCAGCGCGGACGAAAAGAAATGAGCCGCGCAATTCATTCTGATTTCAGCCGCATATGATAGATTGGTCCCAAAAAGGGAAAGGAAGATCAAAATGTCACAGCGTATGACAATGGAAGAAGTCCTGAAAGAATACGGCGTGCCGCAGCTGCGTCTCGATGTCCATGCAACGCGCAGCGATCTGCTGAAGCTGCGCGAAAAGCTCATGGCCATCCGCGACCTCTCGGGCGGACGCGAACAGGGCTACCTCGACATCGAATGCAAACTCTACATCGACGTCGACGACATCGACCGCTACCTCTCGGGCGAGCTCGATACCGTCGGGGAGATCTATGCGTTTCCGGAGGATGTGAAGTCTTATAAGGAGTAACGCGGAAGGCGTGACGCAGGATTTTGGCGCATAACTGCGTCATATCGTCAAAGGCCGCGCTCGACGTAGGCTTTATCTACGCCTTCGCTTGCCTTTTCCTCATTCCTTGTTCTGCATCCAAACTTCTGCGTCACTTAGGCTGCGGTAAGGAGGCCGGATTTTGGCCCCTAGCGTCGTTATTTTTGACAAGGCAAATGCCAAGCGGCACCGCTGCGGTCTAATATATCTACCGTCATGTCCCGCATTTTATACAAAAAGGAGAATCCATAAATGAACCTCAAGAAAATCCTCGCCGCCGCGATCATCGGCTCGTTTGCCCTCGCCGCGGCACCGACGATCGCCCCCGACGCCGTCACAGGCGTCCTCATCCGAGAGGCCGAGGCCGCACGCGGCGGCGCCCGCATGGCGCCGCGCTCCGCGCCTGCGGCACCGAAATCCGCCCCCGCGCAGAGCGGGAGCGGCAAAGCCGTCTCCGGCAACGGCGGCGGCTATACCCCGTCCAAGAGCGCCAACCAGCTCGATAAGACCGCACCGAATGCAGCCTCCGCGAAACCCGGCGCGCCCGCAGCCGGGAGCGCCGCGCGGAGCGGCACCGGCTGGGGGAACGCCCTCCGGAATATCGGCCTCCTCGCGGGCGGCATGCTGCTCGGCTCCATGCTTGCCTCCATGTTCGGCCTCGGCAGCGGCTTCCTCGCCGACGTCCTCGGCGTCCTCGCGAACATCGCCATGGTCTTTGTCGCCGTCATGGTCATCCGCTGGATCTGGAATAAGTTCCGCGGACGCAAAGAAGAGGAGAACGTCTACCGCAGCGCGGAGCGCCCG
>CAUQAR010000039.1:0-12310 GCA_963515775.1 uncultured Selenomonas sp.
TTCAGTACGGCGCGGTGCCCGTCTTTGTGGATGTGACGCTGCCGACGTACAATGTGGATGTCAGTCTTCTTGAGGGGGCACGCTCGGAGCGGACAAAGGCGGTCATGATTGCGCATACGCTCGGCAATCCGTTCGATCTGGCGGCGGTCAAAACCTTTTGTGAAAAACATCATCTGTGGCTCGTCGAGGACAACTGCGACGCACTCGGATCGCAGTATACGTTGGATGGGACGGAGCACTATACGGGGACGATCGGCGACATCGGAACGTCGAGCTTCTACCCACCGCATCATATGACGATGGGCGAGGGCGGCGCGGTCTATACGAATGATGCGCTGCTGCACCGCATCGTACGATCCCTGCGAGACTGGGGGCGTGACTGCATCTGTGCGTCAGGGCAGGATAATCTCTGCGGGCGCCGTTTCGACCGACAGGACGGAGAGCTGCCGCATGGCTACGATCATAAATATGTCTACTCCCATTTCGGCTATAATCTGAAGGCGACGGATCTGCAGGCGGCAATCGGCGTGGCGCAGCTGAAGAAGCTGCCGTCCTTCGTAGAGCGGCGGCGGCACAATTTCGCACGTCTGCGTGCGGCTCTTGCGGATATGGAGGAGTTCTTTATCCTGCCGGAGGCGACGGCGGATGCCAACCCAAGCTGGTTCGGTTTTCTCCTGACCTGCCGTGATGGCATCAACCGTACGGCGGTGGTGCGACATATTGAGGAGAAGGGGATTCAGACGCGGATGCTCTTTGCGGGGAATCTGACGAAGCACCCGTGCTTTGACGAGATGCGGGCATCGAGCGAGGGCTATCGCATCGCGGGTGCGCTCACACAGACTGACCGTATCATGAACGATACGTTCTGGCTCGGCGTCTATCCGGGATTGACCGACGAGAAGATCGACTATATGGCACAGACGGTCAAGGATGCCGTGTGCGTGTAGCTGTCATAAGCGCGAAAGGAAGAAAGAAATGGAACAGGAACAGATGCGGTCGTTGCTGAATATATCTGTGGAGGCAGCGTCCCATATCCAGGGGGTCCTCGCGCGGGGGGAGGGTGAACCTGCGCTTGAGGAAATCGTGGACAATCTCGCGCAGATCACGGCACACATCGAAACGGCAACGGTGGATGCCGCCGGCCTGATGCAGAAGGTGCATCTGTATGCAAAGAACGTGCAGGCTTCTGTGGACGATATCCGCTGTGGGCGCACGGCATTGGAATGCGGGGTCTTGTGGGAGATTTACCCGTTCGTTGTAGAGATGCAGCGGCTTTGGCATCTTGCGACGGAGGTGCTTTCGGATGCGTCAGCGCGGGCAGGGCATCAGGAGCGGCTGATGCAGGCGATGAAGGACTTACACGGTGAGCCCCGCACGCATTATCCGTATGATGTGTCGATTGTGCTGTGTGCCTACAATAAATTGGAGTATACGAAAAAAGCCGTTGAAAGTATTTTTGCCCATACGGATTTTTCAAGCGGCAGGATTGAACTCATTACGATCAACAACGGCTCGGATGATGGCACACGGGAATACTTTGAGAGTTTGCCGCATACGAAAAAGATCAATTTGAAGTACAATATTCTTAGCTTTAATGCGGCGCAGCATATTGTGGAGGGGCGGTACTACGTCGGATTCTCCAACGATGTCGTTGCCACACCACATTGGTTGGAGCATCTGCTCACGGCGATGGAGTCAGATGAACGTATTGCAATGGCTGTTCCCACTTGCAACGAAGAGAGCATAACGAATGACCAAGGTGTCCCTGTTCCCTATGCCAATACGTTTGAGGGGATGCGAGCAATGCAGGAATTTGCGGCAGCGCACAATCATCTCGATCCCGCCCTTTGGGAAGAGCGGAGCGTATTGATGCCCTTTCTTGCCATTACCCGCTCGGATATTTACAAGTTGGGGCTGATCGATCCGATCTATACGCGTGCAGAGTTCGTGGACGACGACTTATCGACGCTCCTTCGGCGTACAGGATGGCGGCAACTGCTTCTGAAAGATACCTTCGTGCATCATTTCGGCGGCGTGACCCTTGGTGCGGATCGCTACAAGGGGGCTGGCAATGCGCTCGATGAGATGCGCCGTGTTTATTACGCGAAATGGGGCGTGGATGCGTGGGATGCGCGGGGCTGTTTTCCCGGTGTGGAAAGTATTTGGGATTGGCACACGTTCGCCGCAGGGGCACGCGTGCTGATGCTTGAACCGCGGTTCGGCGATCTCGCCTGCCAACTTTACAACCGCTACCGCATGGAATCCGAAGAGCCGCATATGACCGCAGCGGTTTTCGATGAACGCTACCTGCCGGATACAGACTATCTCTTTGCTGCGACGATTGCGGCGGACTCCGTTGGAGATGCCGCCGCACAATGCACTGCGGAGTACGATCTCATCAGTGCAGGCTGTTATTTAGACGAGCTTCCGTTGGGGGATATTATTACAGATTTGGAACGGCTATACGGACTGCTCGCGCCGGGCGGTCTGCTGCTCCTCCCCGTGCGGAACCCCGGCAGCGCCTATGAACTCTCGCATCTTATGAATGCAGGCATGCGGGACGTCTATATGCGTTCCGATGAAGTAAAACGATTTTCCGGCATTGCATATAAAAATCTGCTCACGGCACTGCACGCGCATCCATTGCTGCATTCGTATCGGCTGCATTCTATCATGTTTGAAGCGGACCAACTGCTTGTAGAGGAGCTTAAACCTTTGCTTGACCTGGGGGCCGCCCCCCGAGAGGAGGCGGAGAAGAGTCTTTCCGTCCGTATGTTCTTTCTCGGAATTTCTAAGCCGTGCGTGTAGTCCGCTCTTTTTCGCGGGCGTTCCGTCGCGGTCCCAACGTGATCAGAAATGCCGTGGCATAGGCGGTGATGGGGATGGCGCAGAGGAGGCCGATGCTGCCGATGAGGGAGCGTACGATCTCGGTCGCGATCATGTTGAGGTTCATGACGTGAACGAGATCGATATTCGGCTGCGCTGAGATGAGCAGGATGAGCGGCAGCGCGCCGCCGATATAGGCGAGGACGAGCGTGTTCGCCATCGTGCCCATGACGTCGCGCCCGACGGCGAGCCCCGAGGCGACGAGCGCTTGAAATTTTGTCTTGGGAGCGAGTTGTTTCATCTCGTACTGCGCGGCGGCGATGGAGACTGCGACGTCCATCACGGCACCGAGTGCGCCGAGGATGATGCCGGAGAAGAGCAGGTCGCGAAAATCAACGTCTTGGAGGTAAAGCACCTTCAGCATGGTCGCCTGCTCCTCATCGATGCCCGTGAGGTAGGTGCCGTGGATGGCGATGAGTGCGAGGATGCCGGCGACGAAGATACCGCCGATGGTGCCGATGATCGCGCCTGCGGATTTCATATTGCAGCCGCCGATGATGAGCTGGGTGGCGAGTGTGATCACGGAGCCGATGAGAAATGTCCAAAAGAGGATGTGCGACGGGGCGAAGAGGATGAAGGAGATCAGCCCCTTGGCGATGAGCAGAACGGCGAAGAGCAGAACGAAGAGCGCCTTAAATCCCGTCAGCCTCCCGAATAGGATGAGGAGCGCTGCAAATCCAACGAGCAGCAGCAGCATGCCGGGCAGCCGGTCGTAGTCGACGATCGCAAAGCCGTCCCCTTCCTGCCGGACGATGATGTTCTCGCCCTCCTGCGGATGGATGTCAAAGGCGGGCGTGTTGAGCGTCCGATGCGTGATTGTCACCTCGCTGCCCTCCTGCGGGCCGGAGTCCAGCCGGATCGTCACTTCATATTGTATGCTGCCGGGCGCAAAGGCCGCGACGTCTCCCTCGGTCTGCACGGCGGACAAAATTTCCGCCTTGTACGTCGGCGGGTCGCCGTCCTCGCCGGCCGGCAGATGAAAGACGAGGTAAAAGAGCGCGGCAATACCGAAACATACGGTGAGGAAGCGGGCGAAACGGCGCGGATGAATTTTCATAATGGGACTGCCTTTCGTAGGAGCGTGGGCCTTAGAATTATCGAAATCATCATACATAAAAAATATGATAATCAAATGAAGAAAGTGGGCCGGCATAACTGTTCTCCGATTGTGCAGAACATCCGCGCGGCGACCTGTACCATACCGATGAAAGTGATTTCAATAGCTATTATTGATTGCACGATACCTATTGACATACGGTTTGTTATCCCTTATACTACAGCCAACGGGATGATTCCGGAGAGGGGAGCGGCGCTGTCGCTGCCGTCACGGCGCAGGAATTGTCACCGTCTCACGGGAATCCTTCAAGGCTGCCAAACGGGCAGCCTTTATTTGTCGTAGGGATTGCGGTGGGGTATTCACTCAGTGGTGAGTCAAAGCGCCAAGGAGCGAAGGCGCCCTCATGCAAAGGGGCAATGTGGCAAAGGAGGAACTATGATGTTCTCGAAGACGGATTTTTGGATCGGACTTGCGGTCGGCGCGGTGGCAGGTATCTTTGGCTACCGCTTTATGCAGGAGCGTTCGCAGCAGCTTGCAGCGCTGGAGTCCGGCCAGGCGGAGCTGTCGGTTGCGGAGTTGCAGCGGCAGAAGGAGGAGCTTGAGGATCTGATCGCGGCACAGTCTGCGATGGATAAGTAAGGCTCGATTTTGTTGGGAGGGGCTGTCGCGCGGATGCCGCGCCGCAGCCCTTTTTTGAAAAAGGAAGGGGGATGCTGCCCTTGCGTATTTTTGATGCCGTTAAGGCGGCGATTCCTGTTTCGTCGTTGGATTTCTTCCTCCGTGCGACGGAGATTGCATCCTATATGCCGGGGCGGGTACGCCTCTACAGTAAACAGCTGGTCGGCAATGCCGCGCTGGAGCAGGAGGTGCAGAGACGCCTCGGGGCGTTTGCGGAACTCGACAGCGTAACGACGAATACAGAGACGGGATCGATCCTGATCACCTATGTGCCGGAACGTCTGCGCAGCAATGCGGAGCTTTGCCGGGCGGAAGCGTATATAGAGAAACATGCGAGGAGGCGGGCGTAATGTCATATATTTCCGGATTTATGCTGGGGGCGTCGCTCGCGAAGTATCTGCGCCAGTATATGAGCGGCGGGCGCGCGGCGCTGCCGGCCTTCGGCCGTACGCAGCCTGCGGCGGACCGCGGGACAAAGCGGCGGCGCGGCCGTCTGCCGCGCACCGCGGATCAGCTGCTGCCGTTCGTCTGCGTGCATGCGTCTGCGGGCCGCCGCAGGTATCGGACGCCGTATCTGACGGAGGAGACGGCGCAGCTGCTCGCAGCCGGACTTGCGCGGCTCTCATTCGTGCGCGCGGTGCAGGTCAATGCGGACTCCGGGAGCATTTTACTCCTCTATCACGCGGAGGATGAGGCACATATCCTCGTGCTGGCGGAAGGACTCGAGAAAATCTTCTCACAGGGCCATACGGCGCCGCATGTGGGGACGCTCGCACAGAGCATCCGCGGCTCGGTGCATGCCTTCAGCGGATGGATCCAGGCCCATTCGGGCGGCGCGCTCGATCTCAATTCGCTCGCCGCCGGGATCTTCTTCCTCATCGGCATCCGCCAGCTCATTCTTTCCAATGCGGTATCCGCGGTCACGGGCACGCGTACGGCGCCGTCGGGCTTCCAAATGCTCTGGTGGGGGCTGACACTGATGAGAGGGTGGCGGACGGTATGACAAAATTAAAGCATACGCGCATCCTCATGAAGTGCGCGCTCGCGCGTGAAGAATCCGCGCTGCTCGCCGCACGCCTGCGCCGCTTTCCCGCAGTGGCGGCGGCAGAGGTGCAGGGCGGTTATGTGAACCTTTGGCATGAGGGGCCGCTTCCCGCGGACCGCGTGCTTGCCGCCGTCACGCGCGCGGTGCGCGCCGCCGAGGAGGCGGCTGTGACACCCGCGCAGCGTCTCGCGGCGTTTCGGCGGGATGCGCTCATTTCGCTCGCGAGTTTTGCGGCCATGGAACTCTTAAAGCGCACCGCACCGGAGCTGTTCGCGTCGATGAAGGTCGTGCGCGCGCTTGTGGTGCTCGGTATATCGCGGCACTTCATCCGCGAGGGGGTTACGGGGCTCATCCGCGACCGCGAGCCGAACGCGGATACGCTTACGACGACGGCGGTGCTCGCCTCGGTGCTTGCCGGCAAGCCCGAGTCGAGCCTCATGCTCCTCGTCCTCAGCAACGGCGCGGAGATGCTCACGAACTACGCGGCGGAGAAGGCGCGCGCACAGATTTCGGGGCTGCTCTCGCTGGATCAGCGCTATGTGTGGCTGGTCGAAGGCGCAGAGGGCAGCGAGGTCGAGCGCAAAGTGCCTGTGGAGGAGATTCGCCCGGGGCATATCATCGCGGCGCATGCGGGGGAGAAAATCGTCATCGACGGTCACGTCCTGCGCGGCGACGCGGCGGTCACGCAGGCGTCGATCACGGGTGAATCCAGCCCCGCGATGAAGCAGGCCGGCTCGCCGGTCTATGCCGGCAGCGTGGTCGAGGCCGGCGAGATCGTGATCGCGGTGGAAAAAGTGGGCCGCGACACCTCGCTCGCACACATTGTGCATCTCGTGGAAGAAGCGCAGACGCGGCGTGCACCGGTGCAGAACTTTGCCGATCAGATGGCGAACTACCTCGTTCCCGTCTCGTTCCTCGGTGCGGCGATCGTCTACGGAGCGACGCGCGATTGGCAGCGCGTGCTGAATCTGCTCTTCATCGATTTCTCTTGCGGCCTGAAACTCTCGACGGCGACGGCGATGTCCGCCTCGATTGCGGCGGCGGCCAAGCGCGGAATTCTCGTCAAGGGCGGCAACTATATCGAGGCGCTCGCGCGCACGGATACGGTTGTGTTCGACAAGACGGGAACGCTCACGATCGGCGTGCCGGAGATCTCGTTCATTCGCACGGCCGCCGGCGTCACGGAGAAGGAGATGATCCTGCTCGCCGCGTCCGCAGAGGAACACTCGGTCCATCCCCTCGCCGTCGCGATTCAAAAATATGTGGAGGCAAAGGCGTGGCACGCGCCGCAGCACCGCTCGTCCGAGACGATCGTGGCGCGCGGCATGCGCGCGGAGGTGCCGGACTTCGAGGGCTTTACGGGCGGCGTGGTACGCGTCGGCAGCAAACGCTTCCTTGCCGAAAACGGCATCGAGGACAGGGAACACCTCGGGGCGGGCGTGACGCGCAAGAACCTTCTCTACGTCGCGCGCGATGAACGGCTCATCGGCATCATCGGCATCGAGGACCCCATCCGGCCGAAGATGAAGAAAACGCTCAATCAGCTGCGGCGCTGCGGTGTGGATGAGATCGTCATGCTCACCGGCGACGCCAAGGCCGTTGCGGCCGACGCCGCGCGCGAGATGGATGTGGACTCCTACCATGCGGAGATCCTGCCGGAGGATAAGTCCCACTATGTGAACACACTCAAGCAGCGCGGCACGGTCATGATGGTCGGCGACGGCATCAACGACGCGCCGGCGCTCGCGTTTGCCGATGTCGGCGTATCGCTCGGCGGACGGCAGACGGACATCGCGGCGGAATCCTCGGCCGTGACGATTCACTCCGAGGACCCGACGCGGCTCGTCGAGGCCCTGCGCCTCGGCCAGCGGACGATGCACCTCGTGGGACAGAATTTCAAGGCGACGATCCTCGTGAACTCGGCCGCGATGATCCTCGGCGCGCTCGGGCGCATCAGCCCGCTCGCGGCGGCGGCGATTCACAACTCGGCGACGCTGATCGTCGTGCTGAACAGCTGTCGGATCTTGACGCGCGAGGGCGGATTCTTTGCACGGAAGCGTTGAGGTATTGATTTTTCTCTCATCCTGTTGTAGAATACGAGAGAATTGGATCGAAAAATGGATTCGGCGCATGAGGATATGCCGATCCGCGATGTGGGGGGAGCGTTTGTCGATGGCAGGAAAGATGAAGAACTGCTCAAGCTGCGGGAAGGTGTTTGTCTCGATCAATAATTCCCGCATCTGCATGGACTGCCGGGAGAAGGAAGAGCAGTGGGAAAAGGCGATCGTGGAGTTCGTGCGGGATCATCCGAAGAGCCAGATCGGCGAGATCGTCGAGGCGACGGGTGTGCAGGAACCCATCATCCGCCGCATGATCCGCGAGGGACGATTCGTCTCCTCGGGGGCGGAACTCTTCTACCCGTGCGAGAAGTGCGGCTCGCCCATCCAAAAGGGGCAGTACTGCGAGAAGTGTCAGAAGGAGATGCGTGCGGAGCTGACGGCGCACGTCGCCAAGCAGAGCGCCTCCGGCATGCGGACGACCGGCGAGGGGAGCGGACGCAGAGGATATGTGACGCTCGGTCAGAAATAAGAAACACAGCGATGCGTGCTTAGGAAAATTTTCTTAAGTACGCGTCTTTTTTTTTCGATAAACAAAATGAAGGAGCTCCGGGCATTTACGACGGAGCGGAACATAGGTGGTGAAGAATATGTTAATCAGCAACAATCAGACCGTCTCTGCCGTGAGCAGACTTTATGCAGGCACGCAGGCTGCGGGTGTGCGCCGCGTGGATGCGGCGGGCGCTGTGCAGCGGCCGGATGCGCTCGAGCTCTCGGGGCAGGCGCAGAGCTTCGGCGATATTTTGCAGAAGCTGCGGGCGATGGACGACGTGCGCGAGAACCGCGTCACAGCGCTTTCCACGCGCGCAGACGCGGGGGCCTATGCGCCCGCATCCGCCGACATCGCGGCGAAGATGCTTGCGATGCGCTATTGATACAGAGGGAATACGGCATGTGGAACGCGTTCGTTGAGACGCTGCACGCCCTTTCGGCACAGTATGAGCAGATCCGCGCTTTGCAGGAGAAGAAGCGCGGCGTGCTCGTGGCGCTCGATATGGAGGCCCTCGAACAGGTCGCCGCACAGGAAGATATGTGCGCCCGCGCAGTGCAGCGCATCGAGAAGGAGCGGCTCTCGCTGCTAGCGCGCATCGCTACGGCAACGCCCGGCGTGACGGCCGAGACGAATATGGAGGAGCTGGCGCTCCTCGCGCCGACGGAGTCCGTGCATCGCGCGGTGCTTGCGGCGAGCCGGGGACTGAGCGCGCTCGTCAAGCAGACGAAGGAAGCGGCCGAGGCGAACGCGCTCCTCATCGAGGGGGCGCTCATCGCGGTCAACCGCCAGCTCGGGCGGATCGGCGGCGCCGTAGTCGATCCCGTGTACGGGAGCGGCGGCGGCGAGCAGGTGCGGCATCTGAAACAGAATCTGGACTATAAGGCATGAACGGTCATGACGAATGAAACCCGCGAGGCGCTCGTCCTTTTGAAAGAGCGGCTGACAGCATGTGAGGCGGCAGAACAGCACTTTGCCGCGCTCAAGACGGCCTTGCAGCAGGATGCGTCGGGCAGCGGCGTCGCCGCTGCGACAGCCGCTGCGGAGCGCAGCCTCTCGGCGCTCCGTGCGGCGGAAAAGACGCAGCGCGCATTTCTTGCACGCGTAGGATATGGAACCCTCGCGGCGGTGATTGCGGCGGAACCAAATCTCAAGGAACGTCTTGCCGTCCATCGCGTCGCACGCGCTGCCGCCGCACGGCAGGATGCCCTGCGGGACGCGGTGCAGACCTGCCGGCGCCTCCTGGAGCAGAGCATCACCTTTATCAATTATCAGCTCAACGTCATCTCCGGCACTGCCGCCGAGGATACCTACGGCAGCTCCCAACCCATCGCGGGGCCGGATACGGGGGTGCGGCGTGAGATCGCAATGTTTGATGCGGATGTGTGAATTTTATAGAAGGAATGTGGGAATATGCGGTCAACTTTTGCCGGCCTCAATACGATGGTCAAGGGCATTCAGAACAATCAGCTCGCGCTGGATACCACTGGGCATAATATCACCAACGCCGCAACGGAAGGCTATTCGCGTCAGCGCGTGCACTCCGCGGCGACGAATTATCAGGAGCGCCCCTCGCTCTATGGGGATGTGCTCGTCGGCGGCGGCGTCGACGCCACGGCGCTGACGCGCGCACGCAATATTTACGCGGATAAGCAGTTCTGGTCGGAGACGTCGGCACAGAAATTTTACAAGACGAATAAGACGAACTACGACAAGGTCGAGACGATCTTCAACGACTCCAAGAACACGGGCATCCTGAACGCCATGAAGCAGTTCTATGATTCGTGGGTCAACCTCTCCAACTACGCGAGCGACGCGGCGTCCCGTACGGCGGTGCTGACGAAGGGCAACAACCTCGTCGACCGCATCAAGACGGGCGCAAGGCAGATCCAGGACCAGATTGCCGCGCAGTACGACGAGATGCGCATCCAGGTGCAGAAGGTCAACAGCATCACGGAGCAGATCGCGCGCCTCAACCAGAACATCATGTACGCCGAGACGAACGGCGCGATGGCAAACGATCTGCGCGACCAGCGCGACCTGCTCGTCGATCAGCTCTCGGAGATCACGAACGTCAATGTCTATGAGGAGTCGAACGGCATGTATACGGTCGTCTCGAACGGCATGACGCTCGTCAACCGCGACGGACGCCTCACCCTCGAGATGAGCGAGCCGATCAACAACGAGGAGTATGGACTCACAGACTATACCATCCGCATCAAGGAGGCAGGCGGCATCGGCTACGTCCCGCAGAGCGGCGTGCTCAAAGCCTTGCAGGATACCATCGTGCAGGACAAAGGGTATATCGACAACCTCGCGGAGATGTCAGCAACGCTCCTCACGACCTTCAACGACATCCATAAGCTCGGCGCGGGCATTGATCCCGACGCGACCACATGGAATAATTTCTTCGGCAAAAACAATTTCAAGGGCGAGAAAACCGGCGGCACGTTTAACGGCGCACTCTATACATGGAACATCAATACCCAAACGGGAGAGCGTTGGCTCGAGCGCGTGGGCGCAACGGTGCAGCGTGATAAGATCCCGCCGCTGCCTGCGGATCCTGTCGAGTGGAAGGTCACTGTAACTCCCGCCACGGCGGAGACCAAGAAGATGAAGTCCATGCAGATTATCAACGAGCTCAAGGTCGCCGACGAGCTGACCGCGCCGGGCGGGCAGAACCTCATCGGTGCGCGGCAGATTCAGGACGATAACGGGAACAAAGTAATGCCGACGACAGGCGGTATTTACCAATATAAAATTGCGAATATCAACGGCACGGGCGACGGCACGATGGCGGTCGAGCTGAGCAAACTCTTTAACATCGATCAGGCGAGCACGATCAACCTTGCAGAGACGCTCTACGGCATAGGCGGATTGCTCCCTCCACCGACCGACGTAACGCGGACAGAGCGCGCCGTGAGCACGATTTCCATCAATCAGTACTACAACGGCATCATGAGCAAGCTCGGCTCCAACGCAGAAACGGTGAACAAGAAGCTCAAACAGCAGGACGATCTCATCACGCAGATCACGCAGTGGCGGCAGTCCACTTCGGGGGTCAACTGGAACGAGGAACTGTCGAATATGCTCAAGTTCCAGACGGGCTACGGCGCGTGCTCGCGCGTGCTCACATCGATGGACGAAATGCTCGACAAACTCATCAACAGTACGGGCACGGTTGGAAGGTAAGAGGTGAGGACATATGGCAATTCGCGTCAGCAGCGACTACTCGGTACTGCGCTACCAAAAAGATCTCAACGAGCTGGAATACAATAAGACCAAGCTCATGGAGCAGGGCGACGGGAGTAAGCTGCATCGCCCGTCCGATAATTCTGTGGACTATTCGCGTTATCTGCGGTATGATATCTCCGAGGGCGAGAACGATCGCTATCAGAGCAGCGTCAAGGCCGGCATCTCGTGGATGAACTCCACGCAGACCGCGCTCTCCGGCATGGAGGATATCCAAAAGACATTCAAGGCGAAGACCATTCAAGCCGCGAACGATGACAAGGATGAAAAAAGCGGCGACTGGCCCTCAATCGCGCGCGAGATGATGGCCGGGATTCAGCAGATCGTCTCGCTCGGCAATACGCAGCTCGGCGACCGCTACATTTTCTCGGGACAGGCGGATCTGAAGCAGCCCTTCGCTATGACGGCCCCGACGAACAAGGTGGAGCGCGGCGTAGCAAAGACCCTTGACGATCGGCAGGCTGCGTTCTTCAACGATGCGAGCGATCAAAAAAGCGGAGATTTTCTGCACCAGATGCTCGCTCTTAAAGGCGACAACGGCAAGGAATACTACCTCAATACGTTGACGGGGGCCGTCTATTCTAAGGAATTTGTGCAGGAGGGGTATAAGGACGTGATCGCCAAGGGGCGCTCGGCGGTTAATGCGAGCGACAGCGTCGGCAGTATCGGCGTCGGCACACCGGGCACGGCATCAAGTATCATTGCACAGAACTTCAAGAACACGGGCGAAGTGAAAACGCCGGGCGGCGCAGTCGGCACCGTCGATGGAACGACCGTCCGTTTTG
>CAUQAR010000040.1:0-12291 GCA_963515775.1 uncultured Selenomonas sp.
CGCTCAGATAGTCGAGATAGCGGCGGAAGTTGATCGCCTCCATCGACATGCGGTCCGAGAACGCGCCCTTCATCGCATTTTCTGTTCCTGCATTTTCTATGCCACTCTCGATAATGCGGCTGATGGCGGAGGGGAACTCCTTGCAGAGCTTTGCAATCGTGTCCCAGTCCTTCTGCATGGCGGCGTGGTAGACGCCGTGGAAGAAGACCCGCGAGCCCTTGCGGTTGATGCGGTAGTAATAGAATCGCTCCACAGCGATCGCGATCGTGATGAGCGAGAGAATGAGCAGTGGCCACATAACGAGTCCGCCGCTCTGAAATAGGTGTTTTACACTTGAAAAAACTTCCATATGACTTTACTCCTTCACATATTGACCGTTCCCGTTGGGGAAGACGGCAAAATCAGAAACTCATGCGCATACCGAACCGGTAGATGCGCCCGCCCATACCGAGGTATGGATCGTATTGGTTGAATAGATTCGTCACACCTGCATAGAGCGTGCCCCCTCTCATAATATCCTTCTCGACCATCAGACTCCAAAGGCCGTAGTTTTTCTCGCGGGCAATTTTTTCGCGCGTGAAGTCATGCTGAAAATCGCCTTTCATATATTTTTTTGCGTCCTCTTCGTTCCTAAACAGGTGATATACCTTTCCTGTGTTCGGATCGGTAAAGGTGAACTGTTCTATCTCTCCCGTGCCGCCGATGATCCGTCCCGTGAAAATACGGTCGCGGAGATCGAGGTAGTTCCGCGTATAGTCGCCCCAGAACGTCGCGCGCCAGCCGTGCTTGCGGTCGTTATAACTCATTGTAAGGTTCAGCATGTGACGGCCGCGCCCCTCGAGGCGTTTATTGGTCTGTCGGTCCCGCGCATCGAGGTAGGTATAGCCCGCCTTAATGCTGAAATCGCGCGACAGCGCATGTGAGACTTCCGCTTCAATGCCCTGTGTGCGCGCCTTAGAGATGTTTTTATAAGTATAGACATCGTCTGTTGCGGGCACACTCTTTACATAATCTGTTTGATCGTCGTCAAAGATATTGTCCTCAATATACTGCCAGTCGGGGGCCGTTTTGATCGCGTCGACGATCTCATCGTAGCTCATTGTTCCCAGCCAAGTATTCGGATATAGAGCCTGCGGATCATAATAGGTGCGCCCGTTCAGGTTCTTACTATCCTTTTCCCCGGCGTATACGATCTGCATATAGTCTTTGAAGTCGTTGCGGAAGATGGTGAACTTCGCGCTTGTCTTCTTGCTAAGCTCCGCTTCCACCGAGACGTCCATATTGACGGCCTTTTCGGGCCTTAGATTCGGATTGCCCTCAAAGAGCCAGCCGTTGCGAATCGGCGGGGTTGGATTCAGCGACGGCTCGTACATCTCCCAGTCGTGATAGAGTTCGGCGATGCCGGGCGTTGAGAAACTCGTGCCAAGATTTGCCTTTACGCGTAAGTTGTTGCGCGCCTTATAGGTCGCGCCGATGGAGGGGGACAGATGTGCGCCGAAGCGGCTGTGATTCGTATAGCGCAGCGAGGGAATGACGAGCAGCTTTTTGCCGACCTGCCAGTCGTCCATCACATAGGCGCTGTAATAGTTGAGGGATGTTTCGTATACATTGCCCGTGTAGGTCCGCTTATTCGGATCATTCGGATCGTTCGGGTTCGGGAACACATACAGGCGTGACTGTTCGCGCGGTATTTGCCCCGGCACCGTGATGCGCGTCCCTTCGCCGCTCTCGTCATGGTAATCGGCACCGACGGTCACATAGTGTTTGTCATGCACCATCAGTCCCATGGATGCCTCGATGACGCGATCCTCGCGCTTGAGGTAATCGAAATAGAAATGATGATAGGGAACGCTCCCCGGCACAATCGGACCGACCTCGAAATCCACATCCGAACTGTATTTGGTCGTATAGGTCCGCACGCGGAAATCCGCACGGCTGGTTTGCTTTTTCCAGTCAATGTTGAAGTTGTTCCGCCATGCGTCCTCCTGCGCGTTCATCTTCAGCATGGTGCCGAGAGAGGTGTCCTTCCGCAGATCTTCTGCAAGACGATCTGCGGATAGGGTGAGGCTCTCGCCTTTGCCAAGACTAAACTCCACACGCGCGCCGAACGGATTGCGCGTGCCGTAATACTGCATGGAGGTATTGTCATAGTCATAGAGGAACGGTGCTGTCTTGCTTCTCCCGTAGGTGAAGTCCATCCAAATGCCCTTGCCGAGCTCGCCCGTCGCATAGCTGAAGTTGTGGTTGTACTGACTGCCGCCCTGTCCGATCCACGAGCGCTCGAGGGTGACGCTGCCGCCCTGGCGGTGCGGCATCTTCGTGACGATGTTGATGACGCCGCCGATGGCATCCGCACCATAGCGCGCCGTGCCGGAGCCGCGGATGATCTCGACGTGGTCGATGTTGTCCATGCCGAGACGGTTCACCTCGTCCGTCGCACCGTAGAATTTGCTGAGGCCGCCCGCAAGTCTGCGTCCGTCGATGAGGATCAGTGTGTGACGTGCTTCTGTACCGCGAATGGCGACGGTCTGCCGTCCCATGTTGTCGCGCCCCATCTGGATGTCCTGCTCTGCGGCGAGCGCGTCGGAGAGCGTACGCGCACCCTTGCGGTCGAGCTCTTCACGCGTGATGATGGTCTTGGTCTCCGGCTCTTCTTTGAGCAGTTCCTTATCGTAGTTCGTCTCGACGTTAACGTCGGAAGTTGTGACCTTCGCGCCCCCCCCCGTAGTACTATCCTCCCCTGCCGCGGAGGCAGACGTGCTGAGGCAGGCGAGTATCGCCGCCGTCAGTACGGCATATCGTCCTTGACGTAATTTTCCTTTGAATGACATATCCTTACTAAGACCTCCTAAATGCCTGTATGAAACAATACTGAACACCATTATCATTATACGGGGCATAGTATCGTTGTCAAGGGGGAAATTCGGCCGATATGTCATCATTGTTTTTTTGACAATATGTCTCTTTTTTATTATACTGAGAACGTCGAATTATTTTCACTATGAGAAAGGGGGTGAATATTTGTTACTCGATCGCGTATTGCGGTTTTTCATCGTGCTCATCACGGCGATTATCGGCGGAACGCTCTTTGAGCTGGCGGTACCGACGGCGAACGGTTATTTTTCCGGGGAACTGTGGCAAACGGAGCTTGGCATCTTCGGCCTTACGCTGGCGGGGCTGCTTTGCATCCTGTTCGGTACGGTGCTCGGCGGTATCGTCGGATATCCGCTCGCGCCTTTTTTGACGGGGCGCCTCAAACGATTTTCCGTGTGGGTGGAGGGGCAGCTCGGCAAGATGCCGACCCGTGATGTTGTCGCAGGAGCGGTAGGACTTTTTATCGGACTCATCATTGCGCGTCTGTTGGGGGACGCGTTTTCTATGATTCCTATCGTCGGCGATTACATCCCGATCGTGTTCAGCATCGTGCTCGGCTATCTCGGCGCGCACATCATGGTCAAAAAACAGCCGGATATTGCGGAGGTGTTTGAGTTCGTCCCGCGTTTTCTGCGCGAGATGGTGCGCATGAGGGAAAGCCGCACGACTGCGCCCATGCAGCTGCAGCAGCGTGACGGACAGACGGATCGACAGTATAAGCTGCTCGATACGAGCGTCATCATCGATGGACGCATTGCGGATATCTGTGAGACGGGCTTCCTCGAAGGTACGCTGCTCATTCCCGTGTTCGTCCTCGAGGAGCTCCAGCATATCGCTGATTCTCCGGATGCGCTGAAGCGCGTCCGCGGACGGCGCGGGCTTGACATCCTGCAAAAGATCCGCAAGGAGTCGCGCATGAAGGTGGAGATCACCGAGGCGGACTTTGAGGATATTGCGGAGGTGGATTCCAAGCTGCTCCAGCTCGCACAGGAAGTCGGTGGAAAGATCCTCACGAACGATTTTAACCTCAACAAGGTCGCGCAGCTGCGCGGCGTCTCCGTCCTCAATATCAACGCGCTTTCCAATGCCGTGAAGCCGGTCGCCATCCCCGGCGATACGATGACGGTCCAGATTGTCCGTCCGGGCAAGGAGCATGGACAGGGGCTTGCGTATCTCGACGACGGGACGATGATCGTCGTGGACGGCGGATTCCGCTGCATGAATGAGATCGTCTCCGTGGAGGTGACCTCCGCGCTCCAAACGGCTGCGGGCCGTATGATCTTCGCCAAGCTGACGCGCTGAATGTGTGGATGTAGGAGGATGTCATGGTTAGTGTGGTTTTCCCCGCGGCGGGGCAGGCGCATCGGATGCAGGCGGGGCTGAACAAGGTTTTTCTGACCCTCGCGGGCAAGCCGATGCTGCTGCGGACGCTGCTCACGTTTTCCAAGGTGCCGGATGTCGGCGAGCTGATCGTCGCTGTGGGCGCGGACGAGGTGGAGCCTGTGATGAATCTCCTCAGCCGTGTCAAGGGACTGGCGCCGTGGCGGGTGACGGAAGGCGGCACGGAGCGGCAGTATTCGATCCGCAACGGACTGGCCCTCGTGTCGGCGGAGGCGGATATCGTGCTCGTGCACGACGCGGCGCGGCCGCTGATTCGCCGCGATACGATTGAGGAGCTCATTCGTGTCGTGCGTGCGGAGGGCGCCGCGATCGTCGCTGTGCCGGAGAAGAATACGATTAAGATTGCGGGCGCGGACGGTCTTGTCGCATCGACGCCGCCGCGCAGCTCGCTTTGGCAGGTGCAGACGCCGCAGGGATTCCGCAAGGAGATTCTGCTGGAGGCAAACCGCAAGGCGGACGAGGACGGATTCCTCGGCACGGACGACGCGAGCCTTGTGGAGCGGATCGGTGTTCCCGTCCGCATCGTCAAGGGGGAATACAGCAATATCAAGGTGACGACGCCCGAGGATATGGTTGTCGCGGAGGCGATCCTGCGGAGCGACATGGGGGCGGGCGAACTGATGAAGACGGCTGTGCACGAGGCGAAGCGCCTGCTCGGCGGCGTCGTCCGTCGGCGTAAGGGGGACGACGTATGACACGGTTTGGGATCGGGTATGATGTCCACCGGCTGGTCGAGGGGCGCAGCCTCATCATCGGCGGCGTGGACATCCCCTATGAGAAGGGGCTGCTCGGCCATTCGGATGCGGATGTGCTGTTGCACGCCGTTTCGGATGCGCTTCTCGGTGCGGCGGCGCTCGGTGACATCGGGCTGCATTTCCCGGATACGGACGCGCGCTACGCGGGGGCGGACAGCGGCATGCTGCTCGCCGAGTCCGCGCGTCTCGTGCGTGCGGCGGGCTTTGCAATCGGCAATGTGGATGCGACCGTCGTCGCGCAGGCGCCGAAGCTCCGGCCGTACATTGACGAGATGCGCGCGAATATCGCGCGGCGGCTCGGCATCGCGCCGGAGGACGTGAATGTCAAGGCGACGACGGAGGAACAGCTCGGCTTTACGGGGGCCGGTGAAGGTATGTCCGCTTATGCCGTGGCAGGCATCGAGCGTATTTAGCGAATCTATGGAGGTATCGATATGGCAAATCAGCTGAAAGAACTGCTCGGCATCGAGGTGCCCATTTTGCAGGGCGGCATGGCGTGGATTTCGGAGGCAAATCTCGCTTCGGCGGTCTCGAATGCGGGCGGCGCGGGCATCATCTCGACGGGCGGCCGTACGACGGCGTATACGCGCGACGAGATTCGCCGCTGCCGCAACCTGACGGATCGGCCGTTCGGTGTCAATGTGATGCTGATGGCGCCGAATAAGGATGAGATCGTGGATGTGATCTGCGAAGAAAAGCCGGCGTTCGTTACGCTCGGCGCAGGCAATCCCGTGCCGTACTTTGAGAAGCTGCATGCGGCGGGGGTCAAGGTGATTCCCGTGGTGCCGAGTGTGAAGCTCGCGAGGCGCGTCGAGGAGAAGGGCGCGGACGCGATCGTGGTCGAGGGCATGGAAGCCGGCGGACACATCGGTGTGCTCTCGACGATGCCGCTCATGGAGCAGGTCATTCCAGAGGTGTCGCTCCCTGTTGTCATGGCGGGCGGCTTCGGTGACGGCCGCGGGCTTGCGGCGGCGCTTCTCATGGGAGCCTCGGGCGTGCAGATGGGGACGCGCTTCCTCGTCGCTGAGGAGTGCGTCGTCCATCCGAAGGTCAAGGAAAAGCTGATCGAGGCCGTGGATACGGATACCATTGTCACGGGCGTCACCATCGGCGGCGCCGTGCGCGGGATCAAGAATAAATTCGCGGAGGAGTTTGTCGCACTCGAGTATTCGGGCAAGGCGACGAAGCAGGAGCTGCTGGACCGCGCCACGGGAACGAATAAGCTGGCCGCGGTGGACGGCGACGTCGTCAACGGCATGGTGCAGGCCGGCGAGACGCTGACCCTCCTGCGTGAGATCGAGCCGGTGCGCACGATCATCGAGCGCATTGTCCGCGAAGCGAAGGAGACGCTTGCGCAGGCGAATCGGATTGAAGTCTAATCGACCAAACAGGGGCGGAGCATGGGGACGGACGAACTGACACGGATTCATGAGCTCGCGAAGCGAGTCACGCTGCTCGAAAAGATGGCGCTGCGTCAGCAGAGCCGCATGGACGAGCTCCTGCAGCGTCTCGAAGCGGCGGAGCGCGGTGCGGGGCATTCCGAATCATCGCCGACAGAGGCGCGGCAGACCGCTGCGGATGAAGCGGCGGCAGAGGAGAATGCCGCGGCGGGGTTTGCCGTTCCGTCGGTGAGCGATCTGCTCGATGAGGAGATGAAGCGGGATTTGGCGCGCGCTTACGGCGCACCGTCACCGTCCGAACAGCCTCCCGCGCCGGTGCAGGAGCGACCGCCCGCCGCACTGGCGCGCGCAGCGGGGAGCTATGCGCGCGCCACAGGCGGGAAGGAACCCGTGCAGAGCGACCGTGCGAAGCAGAACGAGGCCGCGCGAAAAAAAGCGGCCGATGCGGCAACGCTCGCACAGATCCCGACCCATGAGCTGCGGGAGAAGACGCCTGCCGAGCGCACGGCGGATTATATCGAGGACTACAACGCACTCTACGATGTGCAGGGGACGATGTTCCAGAAGAAGAAGGCACAGGATGACTTCATCAAGCTATATGAAGTACAGGGCATGCGCTGCACGAATATGCGGCTGCGTCTCAGTCGTCCGGAACTCGCGCCGCGCTTCGTGGCCGTGACGCCGCCGCGCGATGCGGATTTTTGGGGGATGCCGCTCGGCAATAATCTCTTTGCCGTCGTGCCGAATCCGTTCCTCGTCTATGGCGAGGAGATGCACACGGCGGGCGGCATGCGCGAGGCGTTCAACTCGAACTACCGGCCGGGTACGGTCTACGGACGCTTCACGGTGAAGGAGGCCGCAACGTTCCAATTCGGAACGATCGGCAAGGTCTTTAAGCGGGGACAGGTTGAGGTCAGCGTATAACGGCACATGGATTGCAGTAAAAAAACGGCGCATCCACAGCGGATGTACCGTTTTTTTGTGCGCGTTTTTAAATGTGATGCCGCACCTGTCGGCCGGCCCCCGCGCCGTCGATGGCGACGGCGACGTCCGCTTCCGTAAAGGTCTTCATGTCGTTGAGCGCATGGAGGGCGGCGCGGAGGATGCCGCAGGCGAGGAGGCCCGCCGTACCCGGAGGCGGCGCCGCATCCAGCGTAAGCATATCAGGCAGAACGTGGAGGATGTAGGGCGTGCGCGTCGGCTCGGTCTCCTCCCATCGGTGCGCGGCGGCATCGGCCGCCGCATCGCCGGGCAGGATCAAGCTGCGGCATCGGGCCGCAGCGGTGAGTGCGCCGGCGAAGGCCTGTCGATATAATTCCTCACTTTGCCG
This sequence comes from uncultured Selenomonas sp., assembly GCA_963515775.1. Taxonomy (GTDB): domain Bacteria; phylum Bacillota; class Negativicutes; order Selenomonadales; family Selenomonadaceae; genus Centipeda. Next base: position 7,761 of record CAUQAR010000040.1, read on the forward strand.
CATAGGCGGCGGGTCTGTCATCCCCACGAGCATGACGGGATGATGTCGTGCGATACACCGGGCTTCTTGATATGCGATGCGAAAGGCATGTGGCGCAGGGGCCTTGGGCAACGGAAGCAGATAGATCGGAACATCCGCATGTGCGCGCATGGCGGCGAGGATCGCCTCGTGTTCGGGGGAGAGACGGTCGCTCGCTGAGATGAGCAGCATGGCCGCGGGGGTATCGATGGGCGGCTGCGGATTTCCCGTTGTACCTGCAAGCCGGACGGCGATCTGCTCGAGGAAGCCGAGACTGTGCATGGGCTTGGCGAGATTGTCCAGCCGATAGCGGCAGGCCTCCATCGCCTGCTTGTTCGGCGCGGGGATGCGCCCTGCGAGCTGCGGGGCATGGGCGGCGTTCGTTGGAGCGCCGGATGGGACGGTATATACGGGCCGGTTCTCGCTGTGTGCCGGCGCCGCATCGAGCGCGTTCCACACGCGGAGCATCCGGATGAGCAGATCGCGCGCGATGGACGAACCGGCGGCCTCGCTGAGGCGTATGTCGAGCCGCAGCATCGGAGCAAGCCCGAGGCGGCGGAGCGCGTGGGGCTGGGAGTGTTCTGTCAGCGACGCGTGGGAGGCGAGCAGGAAGTGTGCGCAGTGCGGCGCAAGCGCATGAGCGATGAGCGCGGCCGAGGTCGTGTTCGCGCCGTCGAGGATCACGAGCATGCGCCGCGCCGCCGCACCGAGGATCAGCCCCGCGATGCAGCCGAGCTCAAAGCCGCCGACCTTTGCGAGCACATCGAGGCCGTCCTGCGGATCGGGGGCGTTGACCGCGAGCGCGCGGCGGACGATCTCAATCTTGTGCGCGAGACGCTTATCGGAGATGTTCGCGCCGCGGCCGGTCACTTCTTCGGGCGATAGTCCGAGGATGGCGGCGACCATGGCGGCGCTGGCCGTTGTGTTGGAAATGCCCATCTCGCCGGGGAGGATACAGCGATCGCCGCGGGCGGCGCAGATACCTGCAATCTCGATGCCGGTCTCGACGGCCCGCACCGCCTGCGCACGCGTCATGGCAGGGCCTGTCGTCATATTGGCCGTACCGCGCGCAATGCTGCGGCGGATGAGTCCCGGGATATGGGCCGTATCCGCATTCACGCCGAGATCGGCGACCATGAGGGTGGCGCCCGCATAGTTCGCCACGGCATTGGCGGCGCCGCCGCGTGCGACGAGGTAGTTGCACATCATGTTCAGCGTCGTCTCGGGCGGATAGGCGCTGACGCTCTCGGCCGCGACCCCGTGATCGGCGCAGGAGATGACGACGCTAGTCTGCGGCGGTGCGGGGTGCAGTGTTCCGCAGATGCGGACATAGCGGAGCAGGGCGTCCTCCAGACGGCCGAAATCCACATTTTTGTGCGTGCGGAGCGCGTTCCGAACCGCGTCGGCGGGCGCGGCATCGGGCACGCTAATCGCTGCGATTGTCTCTTCGAGCAGGGTCATGCGCGTGCCTTCTCCTTCTGCATGCGTTTCAGCGAGAGGCCGATGCGGCCGCGCGCTTCGTCAATGCTGATGATCATGACGTCGAGCACATCGCCGACCGAGAGGATGTCGAGCGGGTGACGCACGCGTCTGTGACTCATCTCGGAGATATGAAGCAGGCCCGCTTGTTTGAGCCCAATGTCGATGAATGCACCGAAATCCGTAATATTGCGTACCGTGCCGGGCAGGATGGTGCCGACGGCGAGATCGGAGAGCTTCACGATGTTCCGGCGTGTGAGCGGCGCGGGCAGATCGTCGCGCGGATCGCGTCCCGGCCGGGAAAGCGCCTTGAGGATGTCGGCGACCGTGGGGATGCCCGCGTCGAGTTTTTTGGCAAGCGCCGCGGCATCTGCCTGCGCGGCCTTCAGCGCGAGGGCGGGGAGATTTGCTCGATCCCGCAGATCGTCCTCGCGGGCGCCGATCTCAGCGAGGATGGAGCGTGCGAGTTCATAGGATTCGGGATGCACGGACGTATCGTCGAGCGGCGTCTCTCCCGCGTGAATGCGCAGGAAGCCTGCACACTGGGTAAAGGCGGCGTCGCCGAGCCGGGAGACCTTGTGCAGGGCTTTTCGGCTCGTGAAGCGGCCGTTTTCGCTGCGGTAGGCGACGATGTTCTTTGCGATGGCACTGTTGATGCCAGCGATGCGGTTCAGCAGGGCCGGCGACGCCGTATTGAGATCTACGCCGACGTGGTTGACGGCATCCTCGACCGTGGCGTCGAGCGTATCCTTGAGTTCCTTTTGACTGACGTCATGCTGATACTGGCCGACGCCGATCGCCTGCGGATCGATCTTCACCAGTTCCGCGAGCGGGTCCTGCACGCGTCGTGCGATGGAGACCGCGCCGCGGATCGTCACGTCGTAGTCGGGCAGCTCCTCCCCGGCAAGCTGCGAGGCGGAGTAAACGGAGGCACCCGCCTCGTTCGTAATGAGATAATGGATGTCCTGCAAATCGTTGTCGCGGATGAGCGCCGCGATGAATTGCTCTGTCTCATAGGAGGCCGTGCCGTTGCCGATGGAAATCAGCGTGACGCCGTGCGTGCGGATGAGACGCAGCAGGGTCTGTGCGGCAGCCGTTCGCTCGCCTGCGCTCTTCGTGACCTGAATGACGCCGCTCGCGAGGACATGTCCCGTCGTGTCGACGACGGCGAGCTTGCATCCCGTGCGGTAGCCGGGATCGAGTCCCATGACGACATGACCTGCGAGGGGCGGCTGGAGAAGGAGCTGGCGGAGATTGTGTCCGAACACTTTGATGGCCTTCTCCTCGGCCTCCTCCGTGAGGCGCGCGCGCAGCTCGCGTTCGAGCGCCGGGAGGAGCAGGCGCTTATAGCCGTCCGCGACGGCGGTGCGCAGCTCGGCGGCAAAGATGGAGGGACGCCGAAAAAATTTCTCGTATATGCGGTTTATGTTTTCCTCATGATCGATGCCGATGCGGACCGTAAGGCAGCCCTTCTTCTCGCCGCGGTTCACGGCGAGGATGCGGTGCGAAGGCAGCGTCCGGACGGGCTCGCTGTATCCGTCGTACATTTGAAAAACCTGCGCGTCCTCCGCCTCTTCGTCAAGCGTAGTCTCGAGGATTGCCGTTTTCCAAAAGTGCGCGCGCATCTGCCGGCGTAGATCCGCGTCGTCCGTGACGGTCTCAGCGAGAATATCGCGCGCGCCCGCGAGCGCATCGTCCGCGGCGGGAACTTCCTGCGCGGCATTGACGAAGGGCGCGGCGTATTCTTCGGGGGTGCCGTTCGTCTCCTTTTGCAGAAGCATCGCGTCGGCGAGCGGTGCGAGGCCGCGTGCGCGGGCGATAGAGGCACGGGTACGCTTTTTCTGCTTGTAGGGGCGATAGAGATCTTCGAGCGTCTGGAGTTTTTCCGCGGCTTCGATCGCGACGCGGAGCTCATCCGTCAGCTTGCCCTGTTCCTCAATGCGCGCAAGGATTTCCTCTTGCCGCTTGACGAGGCTGCGCAGGTAGGAGAGCCGCGTCTCGACCTGCCGCAGCGTCTCATCCTCGAGGGACCCGGTCGCCTCCTTGCGGTAGCGGGCGATGAACGGGATCGTGTTGCCCTCATCCAGCAGGGCAATGACGGATGCGGCCTGCTGCGAACGAATCGACAGCTCCTTGGCGATCGCGGCGGGGATATCGGAAATACGCATGAAATCAAACCTTTCTCCATGGATCAACGCTCCCATTATAGCATGATTTTTCACCCGGAACAAAAGGGCGTGAGAGATTTCCTTTGAAGAAGATCGCATAGGACTATTGACAGGAGTTTTAGGATAGAGTATTATAATACATAAGTAATAATGATTTTAGTTTTGATGTATTTGAAAAGTTAGGAACGATTATGCACGCAGATTCGATGCTGACATTGAGCGAAGTGACGGATATCCTCCGGCAGAATAAGAAGAAGGTGACGCCGCAGCGGCTCGCCGTATATGCGGCGCTTGCGGCGACGAAAGAGCATCCGACGGCGGAGACGCTCTATAAAGAGCTGCGCCCGAACTATCCGACCATGAGCCTTGCCACGGTCTATAAGTCGCTCGATGCGTTCTGTGAGATCGGCATTGTGCGCGAGCTGAACGTGGGCGAGGAGGCGTTCCGCTACGACGCGGATATCTCGCAGCATCCGCATGTGCGCTGCATCGCCTGCGACAAGGTTGCGGACGTTCCCATCACATCGCTCCCCGCACTCGATAAGAACGTTGCATCCGTGACGGGCTATCGCGTCGTCTCGCAGCAGATGTACTTTTTCGGCTACTGCCCGGACTGCCAAAAGAAAAAGATCAACCAAAACTGATCCTCAAGAGGTAAAATAATGTCACTCGGTCTGCCGTACGCGGCGGACTTTTTCTTTTGCAGGCACAGATTTGCTCATGTGCCGGTATTTCAGCGCTTCTATTGAGTGTATGCAGCCGAATGTGCTATAATAGGCGGGATTTTATGTGAGGGGAGCTTAGAATTTTGGAAATATCGCTGATGGAATTATTGAAGGTTATCGTTCTCGGCATCGTGGAGGGGC
>CAUQAR010000041.1:0-12239 GCA_963515775.1 uncultured Selenomonas sp.
ATCGGCTCTTCGATCAGATATGCCTCGCGCGCGCCGGCCTGCTGGGCCGCATCGATCACCGCGCGCTTTTCCACCTCGGTCACGCCCGACGGAACGCCGACCACAACGCGCGGCCGCACAAACGACTTGGAGCGCATCGCCTTGCGGATGAAATACTTCAGCATCGCCTGCGTCACGTCGAAATCGGCGATCACGCCGTCCTTCATGGGGCGGATGGCAACGATATTCCCGGGCGTACGGCCGATCATCTGCTTTGCCTCCTCGCCGACGGCGAGAACGTCGCCCGTATCATTCTTGATCGCAACGACGGAGGGCTCGCGCAGCACGATCCCCCTGCCCTTCACATGCACCAACGTATTTGCCGTGCCGAGATCGATACCCATATCGTGTCCACCAAAAAGACCAAACATTGTAAAAGGTGTCTCCTTCCATCACGCAAGATGCGAATTGCAAAATAATTCCATACGCACAAACCTACACACAGTGACGCAAAATCAGTATAGCATAAGCGGCTTTATTTTTCCATGAGATTTTGTTAGGAAAATTCTGTTCGGGCGGACGCATCCCCATGATTTAGGACAATTTAACTACATTCCTTGACGGCGCCGGTGCTTTCCTCTATAATGGGGAACGAATGATTCCGACACTGAGCAAGGAGACTGAAGCGAATGACCATTCAATCAAGGATGCTCGCAGTGGATTTTTATAACTGCAAAGGCGAGAAATGCGGCAACGCTGCCGCGCTTCGCGCAAAGGTCTCCGAAGCGCTCGCAGGGCTGGGCTTCCCCCCCCTTCAAATCATCACCGACGTACAGGAAAGCGGTCACATCTCGCTGATGGCGCTCCTGCCCGACGGACACCTCGCGCTGCATACGCATCCGGACCTCCGCCACGTCTCCCTCGACGTCTATCTCTGCGCCGAGAACGCGGCCATCGACCCGATCGCGCGCACGATGCGCAAGGTGTTCCAGCCGGACAAGACGAAGAGCACGCATCTAAGGCGCGGCGATTTCCAAATGCCGACGGAGATTCGCCCGAAGACCACGACGCGCGTCGCGCCCATCCGCAAGATCAAGAGCACGGGCGCAAAGGTCATCCGCATCCTTGCGCGGCGCAGCCGTAGATAAAAATTTCTCCAATCCGGACAGACGACAGCGCCTTTCAACAAAATTGAGCGGCCATACGGGCAGATCGTATGGCCGCTCATTATTTTTGCGCGCATGGCGCGCGGTTTTCAGGAGAAGGTCTGCGCCTCGTCGTACTGCGGCGCGATGACCATCGTCCCCTTGTGATCCATATAGCCCCACTTCTCGCCTATTTTCACGGGCATCAGCCCGTCCGAGAAATCGCCGAGCGCCGTCACACCTGCGGGGAGCTGGAACGCCGAGATGCCGCTCGTATCGATCACGCGCCACAGCTCCCCCTTACGGACAGAGGCGACGCCCTCGTGGAAATCGTGTGCCTCATCGTATTTCGCCATGATGCTGACAACGCCCTGCTCGTTGACATAGCCCCACACGCCGCCCGCCTGCACCGCGGCAAGACCTTCGGAGAAACGGCTCATCGCCTCATATTTCGGCTCTATGATGTAGCTGCCCTTCTGATCAACGACACCCCAGCGGTCCTTCACCGAGACGCGCGCAAGGCCATTCTCATACACATCGGTGAAATTGTTCTTCGTCGATACAATCTCCCTGCCTGTGTTATCGATGTAGCCGCGTTTCGTATGCTCGTCCATGATATGGCCGCCGCCAATGTAGCCGGTTCCGACTGCAATCGCTCCCGCCAGCACACCGAGGACGGGATTGACCGTATGGACGCGGCGGCGCACCTCTGCGATACCGTCTTTGAACGGCAGCACATAATCGTAATGCGCATCGAACATCTTCGCTCCGGTTTTGTCTATATAACACCAGCCGTTTTTATCACGTACGGCGGCCAATCCCTCGCGAAATCCTCCCGCGACCTCCTTGAACTGCGGTGCGATGACCATCGTCCCCTGCGGATCGATGAAGCCCCACTGTCCTTTGTGCTCGACGGGCGCAAGGCCTTCATGGAACACGAATGCAGAGTCATACTGATACGGAATGACCTCCTGCCCCGTCGCATCGATGAATCCGACCCGGCCTTTCTTATCCTCCACGGCCGCACGCCCCTCGGAAAAAACGGCCGCATACGGATAGGCACGATCCGTTAAAAGGCTGCCGTCCGGACGAACGTACGTCCACTGTTTGTCGCTGCGCTGGACAAGGGCCGCCCCTCCTTGATAGGAGACCATATCGCGGTATTCTGCGGGTACCGTGACATTCCCCTGCGCATCATAACAGCCCCACTTGCCCTTCTCGTCCTGCACGACGAAATGCCCTTCTGTAAAGGGTTCAATCTTCTGATAGGCAACGGGAATGACCGCCGTGCCGGAACGGTGAAAAACGCCCCGGCGCTTCCCTTGGCGAACGAAAATATAGTTCCCTTCGTCGCTGAAAAGGATTTCATCATATGCCGCAGGTACGACAAATTCTCCCTTTGCATCGACCGCGCCCCACAGTTTGCCCTGCTTGACGCGCGCGAAATGAATTTTCGTACGGACTTCTGTGCCGTCGTTGTTCTGCATTAAGACCTCGACGCTGTCTAAGACATCCTTCGACCGAAGTGCGGCGCCTTGGATCGGCGCGTTGCCCGCGCATAAGACCACCGCACATGTCAGCGCCGCAACGATCCGGCGCGCTCCTTTTCCTCTGATCATATCCGTCTCTCCTCTTCAACCGGCTGAATGGAACGGCAGCGGACGGGGCATATGCCGCACACGGTAAACGGTAAATTCATGTCCCGATCCTCTGTAAAAGTTCTCCGCCGTTCTTAAAAGCCCTTCCAAAAATACGCGTCGATCGACATTTTATAGAACTACAACGCAAAAAAAGACTTTCCCGCAGGAAAGTCTCAGGTGCGTGCAGCGCTGCTCAGCGATGCCACGGCCTATTGTTTTTATAGTCCCGCATGATCTTGTTCACAGCCTGATCATGCCGCTTTTGCTCCTCGCGCATGGCGCGGTCATACTTGCCCTGATCGCCGTCACGACGGAACTCAAAACGGATCTTGCGCACGTTCTGCTCGTGCACGCGGTCCTCTTCCCGCATCCGGAAGCTGTATTCGTTCGAGGTCCCGTTCTCATAGGCGGGCGGATGCGGCGCCGCCTGGACGCTGCCGACAGCCGCGGTCATCACACCGAGCCCCATCGCCGCGGCAAGAACAGCCGCGACGCAGCGATTTGTGCTTTTCTTCATGTTCCCCACGCTCCTTGGTATAGATATTTATGAACAGTGATACCATATCGCTTTTCCCTTGGATATCATTTAAGGGCAGGTGAACGGTCCATTAAAAGTTATTTCGTGAGGAGTACGGGGCAGTGCGCATATTTGCTGACGTAGGAAGACACGCTGCCGAAGGCGAGCCGCTCGAACGTGCCGAAGCCGCGCGTCCCCATGACGATGAGATCGCTCTCCTCCTCGGCCGCGACGGCGACGATCGTCTCTCCCGGCGTCCCCTCCGCGACACGCGGATGCGCACGCACGCTGCGCGGAATCTCGTGCATGAGTTCCGCGAGGAATTGATAGGCGGCGATCTTCAGCTCTGCCGGCATATAGCCGCTCATGCTGACCTGCTCGAGGGCTGAGACGTGCGCGTCGTAATCGACGACCATGAGGACGGTCAACGCCGCCCCCACGCTCCGGCCGAGATCGATCGCCCACGCCGCGGCATGCAGCGAAGCCTCTGAGCCGTCGATCGGCACGAGGATGCGCGCACAGCGGACTGCGTGCGCCGGACGGCTGCCAATCTCTGCAATCAGTGATGGAATATCCAAAGAAGCACCTCCTTTAGGTTGTGGCTGTGAGCCTCGGCCCCGTATGCGCCTGTGCCTCGGCATCACGCGCGCACAGCGCTTTCTTCGCGCTGTAGAACCGCAGCGTATAGAGGACGCCGACCACAGCGATGTAGATGAGGAACGCGCCGAATGTCGTCGCGTATCCCATGAAGTCCGCACCGCGCGTGATGATGTCGCGCGTGAAGTGGAACTCCCACGTCAGCGGCCAGATGTGCGAGAGCGTGACGACCCAGTCCGCGAAATGCGTCAGCGGTCCCGTGGGTCCCCCGAAGATAAAACCGCCCGGGATGATGAGGATCATGCGGCTCGCCGCGATGCCCGGATTCGCCGCCGTCCATCCCGTCAGCGTCGTCACCATGCCGAGCACAAACACATAGAAGATCTGTACGAAGATGAAATTCACGAGATGCCCCGCGAAGATGAGATCGCCCCAGACGCGCAGCACCGCCATACCGACGCACCACGAGACGATGAGGAGCCCGCCGTAGGGCAGCGTCCGCAGGACGAGATCCCACGGCGTCCCCGTGCGCAGGATCGCGTCGAGTTCCCCCGTCAGCCGCAGACGCGGGATCATGCCGATGGTCGCAAACGTATAGAACATCGAACCAAAGAAGAAGAGGAACCCGAGCGTCATGCTGTTGCTCGTCGACGTATTCGGACTGTAGAGCACGCGGTCGGCGATCTGGATGCCGCCCTCGATCGTGTCGTTCGTACTGCCCGGATCGCCGTTTGCCGCGGCATTCTCGAGTACCGCGAGCTCATTCATCGCCTCCTTGATCTCCGCGGTCTGCGCGGCGTTCGTGTTATCGTAGAAGACGCCGATCCGGTTCGCCGTCCCCGTATAGCGGTCTTTTTCGAGACCCTGCGGGAAGTAGACGACGGCAATCGCCTTGTCCCGATAGAGGAAGGAACGCGGGTCGGCGGGCGTATTGACGACCGCCGTGACCTTCATGTACTCGGAGGCATCGATGCGGTTCGTCAGCTCATGCGTGTAGGCGGAGTTGTCGAGGTCGATCACGACGACGCCCGCATCCTTGGAGAAATTCCCCGCGAGCATAACGGAAAGCACGACGGAGATCACCATCGCGACCATGATGGATACCTTCTCATACGGCATGCCCTGTCCCGAGAACAGGTATTTTAGTTCAGCTCTGAGTGAATGCACGGTCGCTCACCCCAATCGTCATGCCGGGGATGATCCCCTCGGTCGGGTCGATGTAGATGCGGATCTGGAACGCCGAGAGATCCGCCTGACTCTTCTCGCGCGTCATCTTAAGATCGGCAAAGCCCGGCGCCTTCGCGACGAGGCGCACCGTCCCCGCGACCGCACGATCGCCCGCGACGACATGCCCCGTGATGCGGTCGCCCTCGTGAATGCCCTGTACTTGATCCTCGCTGACGTAGATGTCATAGTAGCTGCGGCTGCTCTCCAGGAGCACCACGGGGCGGGACGGCGCGATCATCTCCCCCTCCTTGGCGAGGAGCTTTAAGACCTTCCCGTCCTCGGGTGCGCGCAGCGTCAGCCGTTCGCGCGCGACCTCGAGTTCTTTTTTCTGCACGAGGAGTGCATCGCGCTGTGCCTCAAGCGCCGCGATGTCGTTCCCCATATTCGCCGCGCTCTGCCGCGCCTGATCGATCGTCGGCAGCGCAATCGTCTCGGTATTGCCCGTATCCGGCGCGCCGCCCAGGAGCTGGGCCAGTCCCTGCTCCTCTCTGCGCGTCGCGGCACGCGCAACAGAGAGACGCGTCTCGGCGTTGTCGAGCGCCTCCTTCGAGACTGCTCCCTCGGCAAAGAGCGCCGCCATGCGGTCGTAGTCGCGCGCGCTGTTCTCCTCGGTGGCGCGTGCGGACTGGAGCGATGCACGCTGCTGATCAATTTGACGGAAGCTCTGCGTCTCGTTCGTGCCAACCTGACGGAGCGAAATGCCCATCGCATTCTTCATCCCCGCGATCTGCGCCTCGATCTGGGCCAGCTGCGCATCCACACGCGCCATCGCAAGCTCGTTGTCCGTCGTGTCGAGCTGCATGATGATATCGCCCGCATGCACCTCGTCTCCCTCCGCGACGGCCTCGCGCACGAGGCGCCCGCTCACGGAGTCAAAGGACATCTTGACCTGCTCGGCCGTGAGGATGCCCTCCTTCTGCCGCGTGGCGAGCACGACCGCATCGCTCCCCGTATACATGAGGACAAGCCCCGCAACGATGAAGAGGGCGATGACCGCGATGCCGACGCGCTTCGCCTTTTTCTTCGGATCCATACGACCTCTCCTTTCCCTCTCACTCTACTGAAAAAGCGCCGCACCCATGAAGGTGCGACGCTGAAAGAATCCTTGATTCTTTGTGTCTCCCTTATTCCGCAGTAAACGGAAGAAGTGCGATATTGCGGGCGCGCTTGATGGCAAGCGTGACCTGTCTTTGATGCTTCGCGCAGTTGCCGGAAATGCGGCGCGGGAGAATCTTCCCGCGCTCCGTCGTGAACCGACGCAGCTTTGCGGCATCCTTATAGTCGATATGGTCTACCTTGTCCACGCAGAACGAGCAGACCTTACGGCGAGGCTTGCGGCCTCGATCTCGTTTCATCATTTGATTTGTCCCTCCTTGTCACGGGATGTTCCGGGCACACGCGCGCTCAGAACGGAATGTCGTCGTCCGGAATCACGGGCCCCATCATGTCGGGCGCACCGCCGCTCGCGGCAGGTGCGGAGCCTTTGCCGCCGCCGGGGGCATCGTAGCCGCCCGCGCCGCCGCCGGCATTTTTCGAGTCGAGGAACTCCACATTGTCCGCTACGACATCCGTCGCGTATTTGCGCTGTCCGTCATTGCCGTCGTAGCTGCGCACCTGAATGCGCCCCTCGACGCCGATGCGGCGCCCCTTCGTGAGGTTGTTGCCGCAGATTTCGGCCAGCTTTTCCCAACAGGTGACGGGGATAAAATCCGCCGTCTGCTGTCCCTCCTGCTGCGCCGCGCGCGAGAAGCGACGGTCAACGGCGACGGTGAAACGGCAAAACGCCTTGCCGCTCTGTGTGTAGCGTATATCGGGGTCGCGCGTGAGGCGCCCGATCAGTATGACTCTGTTCATCGGTTGTTCTCTCCCGCATGTCGATGGGATGATTTTTACTCTTTGTCAGATTCCGGGACACCGTTTTCCGCACGGACGATCATGTGCTTTAAGAGATCGTCGGTGATCTTCATCACGCGGTCGCACTCGGCGACGCAGGCGGGCTCTGCATTCACATAGAGCAGAACGTAGTATCCTTCGCTGTGGTCATTGATCTCATAGGCGAGGCGCTTCTTGCCCCAGCGGTCTTCCTTCTCGATCGTACCGCCGTTTGCCTGAATGAGCTTCGTGAACTTCTCGATGACGGCGTTCGTCGCCTCTTCCTCCATCGGCTTCACGATGAATATGACTTCGTACATTCTCACGAAATCACCTCCTCTTTGGTCTGTGGCCGCCGCAGTGCGCAGCGGCAGAGTGTATTTTCCGTTGCGTGCGCGCACGAAAGACGCAGCCGCAACGTGACTTAGTATAGCATGTTTGCGCCGCGCGTGCAAGACGCGGGAACATAATTTTCTTTCTACGACCGGTGCATTTCGTACATGGACAAAAAAGAATCCAGCGCCGCATCCATATTTTGATACAGCAGAATTTTGAACGGTTTGATCTCTCTATGCAGCGAATATTCTTCCAATGCCGCAAAATACCGTTCTCTGTTTTTCAGCTTGATGGATGTCGGTGGATAGCCGTTCATCATAAGATGATAGTTCATCACGAGCCGCGCCGTCCGCCCGTTCCCATCCTGGAACGGATGAATACGCACCAGCTCTGCGTGCAGCCAAGCCGCCTGTTCGATCTTGTCGGGAAACACGCGATGCTCTATGTCATACGCATAATTTTCCATCTCGTCATAAACCTTCGCCGGATTCGGCGGCACATGCCGCGCGCCGCGAATATACACGGGGATATCGCGATACATGCCGCCGACGCCGCGCACGGGTACGACGCGCTCATGAATGTCGCGGACGATATGCTCTGAAAGCGGAATACCGCGCGCAACGCAATCCTTGACGTATGCCCATGCGCTCGCATGCCCGCGCACCTCATCCAACTCTTTCAACGAGATTTCTGCCGGGGTGATCCGGTCTATCAAAATCATTTTGGTTTGGATCAGCGTCAAGGTATTGCCTTCTATTGAAGTGGAATCATGCGTAAATTCCACCGTGAAATTTTCCTCGTGATCCGCTCTCTCAAACGTGCTGAGCCGAGGAAGGAGCACACGGTATTGCTTTGCCTTCTTTTCCAATGCCGCAAGATCGACCGTGTTTTCCATGTCTTTCATCTCTCCGGATACTGAACGCTCATATGCCTGATCCATTGTCTATCCGCCGTACCGCAACAAATCGTTTGGCGCGTTTGCAGGCGTACTTCCTTGCTCCAGTATATCATATTGCCCCATGAAAATCGACCGTTCACATTGTCGCACGCCGCGCTGACGCAGCTCTCCTAATCAGTGAGAATATATGACCGACGCCTCTATTGTAATTCTGCACAGGAAAATACTTGTTCCATGCGCCGACTGCCGGAGCATATGCCGCACGTTTGAATCGGGCGAAAATTATGGTATACTTCTTATAATATTTCTTTTGCGACGGGAGGGAATGATTTTGCGTATTGTCATTGCGGGGGCGGGGCGGCTCGGCTACAGCATCGCCGCCCTGCTCTCGGAGGAGGGCATGGACGTCGTGGTCGTCGACGGCGAGGAGAGCCAGCTCGAGGCGGCAAAGACGACGCTCGACGTCCTCACCGTCACGGCAAACATCGCGAGCCCGCGCACGATGAACGACCCTGACATCAGCAGCGCGGATATCCTCATCGCGGTCACCGAGAGCGACGAGGTGAATATGGTCGCGTGCATCCTCGCGAAGAAACACGGCATCCCGCATACGATTGCGCGCATCCGCGACATGAGTTTCACCGTCGAGGCGAGCACCTATCTCAAGGAGAACTTCGACATCGACCTCGTGCTCAACCCCGAGTTCATCACGGCGCGCGAGATCAACCGCATCCTCATGACGCCTGCCGCGCTCAATGTGGAGGACTTCGCACAGGGCAAGGTGCGCCTCTTCGAGACGCGCATCCGCCGGAAATCCGCGATTGCACGCACGCCGCTCAAGTCCTTAAAACTCCCGCCCGGTGTGCTCGCGGGGCTCATCTTCCGCGACCACCGCATGATCATCCCGCACGGCGACGATGTGTTCCTGCCGGGTGACAATGCCTATTTCATCGGGCTGCCGGATAAAATCGAGCAGTTCAGCCAGAGTCTCGTGCAGAGCGATACGCATAAGCTGAGTCGCGCCGCTATCATCGGCGCGGGGCGTACGGGGCGGGCGCTCGCGCTCATGCTCGAAGAGCAAGGCGTGCAGGTCAAAGTCATCGATAGGAACCGCGAGCGCTGCGAGTTGCTCGCGGAGAAGCTAAAGACAGGGCTCTCCATCTGCGGCGACGGCACGGACATCGACCTCCTCACGGAGGAGGGCGTCGCCGAGGCGGACGTCATCGTCTGTCTGACGGAGGACGACAAGCTGAACCTCATGCTTGCGCTGCTCGCGCGGCACCTCTCGAATAACCGCATCAAGACGGTCGTGCGCGTCGACCGCAACGAATACATCGACCTCATGGAGAAGGTCGGCGTCAACATCGCGCTCTCGGCGCGCCTGCTCTCGGCGAGCGAGGTGCTCGCCTATGCGCGCGGCGGCGATGTGGCGCGCGTGACGCTGCTCGAGGGCGCGCGCGCGGAGGCGCTTGAGGTCATCGTCAGTCCGGGCGCCCCCGTGACGGGCAAGCAGCTCATGAACGCGCAGCTCCCACGCGAATGTCTTGTCTGCGCCTATGTTCGTAACGAGGAGGCGGCGATCCCGAACGGCATGACGGAGCTGCTGCCGGGCGACCGCGTGATTCTCTTTGTCCTAAAGAGCTTTGCACAGAAGGCGCTGTCTTATTTTGGAGACGACTGATGCGGTTCGATTTATTCTGGGCGCTGATGGGACGCACGGCGTATTTGTTCGCGCCGCTCTATCTCGTCCCGTTCACCTACGGCTTTGTCCGCGGCGAAACGGGCGCGGGGGCATTCCTCGCGCTCGCCGTGCTGACCGGGATTCTCGGCATGGTGTTCGGCAATATGGGGCGCAGTCATATGCGCGGGCTCTCCGTACAGGAGGGCACGCTGTTCATCCTCGTCGTCTGGCCGCTGCTCGCCGTACTCGGCATGCTGCCGTTCCATCTGGCGGGGCTGCATCTCTCCCCCGTCGATACGTTCTTCGAGTCGATCTCGGCACTCACGACGACGGGGCTAACGGCGCTCGGCGGTACGCTGCCGCCGACGCTGCTCCTCTGGCGGTCCATGATGAGCTGGTTCGGCGGCCTGCTCTTCGCGGTCATCCTCGTGACGGTGCTGCCCGTCGTCGGCGGCTGCTTTGGCCTTGACTTCACCGTGCGGCAGGATCGCCTCTTCAGCCCACTCTGGACCCGCATGACAAAGCCCATGCGCGAGAGGATGCTGCTCTCCACAGCGCTGACCTGCGCTGCGGCGGCGATCTACCTTGCTGCGGGCGACACTGTGCTGCCCGCGCTCATGTTGGCCTTCTTCACGATCTCCTCGGGGGCCGGACCGATCACAGGCGGGATCGCCCCGACCCCCGCGCTCATGCTGGCGGGCGGGCTGGTCTCTCTGTGCTCCGCCCTGCCACTCCTCACGCTGTGGCAGGCGCTGCGGCGCCGTACGGGGGAAGCGATGGTACGGCATATGGAGCTGCGCGCTTTCTTTGTGATCCTCGTCGCCGCGGGCCTCCTGCTGTCCGTACCGTCCCTGCTACGCCACACGCGGCCCGCGGCCGAATCGATCGCCCATGGTTTTTTCTACGCGGTCTCCTTTCTCTCGACGAACGGACTCACGCTGCACCCGAGCGATACGCTCCACGGATTCTCCTATTTGATCCTCATCCTGCTCGCCGTCATCGGCGGCTGTATGGGGTCGGCGGCGGGCGGATTCCGCATTGCGCGGGTCTTGGTGCTGCTCTCGCTCGCGTGGACGGAGCTGCTGCGCACGCTGCATCCGCGGATGGTCTGCGCTGTGCGGCAGGGCGCAGAGATCGTCCCCCTGCACGCGGCGGGGCGCATTCTCATGCTCGCATTTTTCTTCGCCGCCGTATTCACCGGCAGCAGTCTCGTGCTCGCCCTTGCGGGGCTGTCTCCCATCGAGACCGTCACGCTGACGGTCTCGTGTCTCACGACGACGGGCGGCGTCGCCTCGCTCGCAGGGCTCGATCTGCTCGGAGGCCTCCCCGCATGGACGAAGCTCGTCTGCGCTTTCCTGATGGTGCTCGGACGCATCGAAATCTTCGCGTTCTTCCTGTTCATCGGCGCGCTCTTTGAAGACGCACGGCGCAAGTGGTAAGCAGCTATGAATATCTACACGGTCAATTATATTCTCTCGCGTCTCTCCTTTGCCGTCGCCGCGTCGCTCGTCATACCGCTCCTGCTCGCCATTCTCTATCATGAACCGAGCCGGCAGGCGTTCATGCTGTCCGCACTCTTCAGCGCGTTCCTCGGCGTCGCGTTCCGCCGCTATGGACGGCCCGCCGAGGAGCTGACGGCGCGCGAGGGCATCGCCATCACCGCGTTCGGCTGGATGACGGGGACGTTTCTCGGGATGCTGCCCTATTTGCTCGGCGGCTACCTCGGCTTCCTCGACGCGCTCTTTGAGAGCATCTCCGGCTTCACGGGAACAGGCGCGACGGTCTTCGCCACGCTCAGCCCCCTTCCCTACAGCATCCTCTTTTGGCGGATGATGACGGCGTGGATCGGCGGTCTCGGCATCATCGTCATCTTCATCGCGCTCCTCCCGCAGTCGGGTGCGAGCACGATCTACATGTATAACGCCGAGGGCGTGGGACCGACGATGGACCGCGTCATGCCGCGCCTGCGCGATATGACGATGGCGCTCTTTAAAATCTACCTCGTCTTTACCGCGGCAGCAACGGCCGTCTACATGCTTTGCGGCGTCGATTTCAGTATCGCCGTGACCCATGCCATGTCGACGATCGGCGGCTGCGGGTTCTCCACCTACGACGACAGTACCATGCACTTTCACAGCGTCGCGTTCGAGCTGTGGACGGCGCTCTTCATGTTCCTCGCGGGCGGCAGCTTCTCGCTGTACTACCGTGTCTGGGTCAAAGGGCCGTCCGCCGTCCGCCGCAACACGGAGTTCCGCACCTATTTCTTCATCGCGGTCGGGGCGATCCTCCTCATCACGCTGAACCTCACCCTCCAGATGAAGATGGACGTGCTCCCCGCGCTGCGCGT
>CAUQAR010000042.1:0-12159 GCA_963515775.1 uncultured Selenomonas sp.
GAATCCACCGTTTCATGTGCAACTCCCTTCCATACAGTTTACGAACGCAGTGCCAGATTGATCAGGAATGCGATCGACACGAGATACATAATCCAGCTGATCTTCTTATACTGTCCCGCAAAGAGTTTCATCACCGTATAGCTGATGAAGCCAAACGCGAAACCGTTTGCAATACTCGATGTGAGCGGCATCATGATGATCGTGAGGAATGCCGGCAGCGCATTCGTAAAATCGGAGAAGTCGATCTTGCCAACCTCGGACATGAGCAGCGCGCCGACGAGAATCAGCGCGGGTGCCGTAGCAAACGCGGGCACGAGTCCGATCAGGGGCGTAAAGAGCAACGCTGTGAGGAAGAGCAGACCCGCCGCGACCGCCGTGAGCCCCGTGCGTCCACCGGAGGCAATGCCCGCCGCACTCTCGATGTAAGACGTGACCGTCGACGTGCCGAAGACCGCAGACACCATCGTTCCGACCGCATCCGTTGTCAGCGCCTTGTCGATGTTTTCAATATGCCCGTCGGGCTTCACCATCTTTGCCTTTGTCGTGAGGCCGATCAGCGTTCCCATGTTATCGAAAAGCTCGACGACCGTAAACGTAAAGATGATGGAGACAAGACCGTAGTTCCACGCCCCCACAAGATCCAGCTGACCGAACGTCGCGCCCATATGCGGGAGTGAGGTGCTGATAATATCGCCGAATCCCTGCGGTGCAGGCGTCATGCCGAACGCCATCGCAAGAATCGTCGTCACAAAGATGCCGATGAGGATGGCACCATGGATATTGCGCGCCATCAGCGCCGCCGTAAAGAGCAGTCCGAAGAGCGAGAGCAGCGTCGTCGGCGCGGTCACATGACCGAGCGCGACGTACGTCGCGGAGTTCTCGACGATCAGCCCCGTTCCTTTGAGACCGATGAATGCGATAAAGAGTCCAATGCCGACGCTGATCGCAAGCTTCAGATCGCGCGGCACAGCGTTGATGATCGCCTGCCGAATGCCGCCGACCGTCAGGATCAGAAAGAGCACGCCGGAAAAGAACACGGCGCCGAGCGCAACGGTCCAATGCAGGCCGAGCACGCCGCAGACATAATACGCAAAGAATGCGTTGAGCCCCATGCCCGGCGCGAGCGCCACCGGATAGTTCGCAAAGACGCCCATCGCCATCGATGCCAGCGCCGCGATCCAGATCGTCGACGCGATCGCAGCTTCCTTTGGAACGCCCGCATCCGCAAGGATATTCGGATTGACGAACAGGATGTACGCCATCGCGATGAATGTCGTCAGCCCGGCGAGCAGCTCCGTGCGGACGTTCGTCCCCTTTTCACGCACTTTGAAATATCGTTCGATGAAAGAAGGCGGTGTGCCCTGCATCTCCATAGCAACATCTCCTTACAACAAAAAAAGCCCGGTAAAGGCTAAGGATAGAAATGGCGGAGTGGGAGAGATTCGAACTCTCGCAGCGGTTACCCACTCTAACGATTTAGCAAACCGTCCTCTTCAGCCTCTTGAGTACCACTCCATATGCACTTTGCGCCGCGTCTGCGACATAGTGTATATTAGCAGACGGGAACACCGTTGTCAAGACGAAAATCCCGTCTGCAATAGACGGGGACGTATAATTTAATATCCTGTATTGTATACGCAGGCCGCAGCGACTATAATAGGACGTGTAGAAAATGGAGGAATCAGATGGAGTTTGCGCAGTTAAAATATTTTCAAGTCATGGCAAATATACGGCACTTTACACGCGCCGCGCGCATGGCCGACGTATCGCAGCCCGCGCTCAGCCGCTCCATGTCGAAGCTCGAGCATGAACTCGGCGTGCGCCTCTTCAAGCGCAGCGAGGGAGAGATCGAGCTGACCGCGGAGGGCGCGCGCCTGCTGCGCCATGTGGACCGCATTTTAAGGGAAGTCGAGATCGCAAAGGAGGAGGCCCGCCTCCTGCGCACGGGCGAGCAGCCCTCGTTCAAGCTGTCCTTCATCCACTCGCTCGGCAGCTACTTCCTGCCGCTCATTCTGCGGGACTTTCGCGCGCGCTACCCCGATATTCGCATTCAGCTCAATCAGCAGGATTCCGCAACGCTCGCCCAGCAGGTGGCGGCGGGCGAGACCGATCTCGCTCTCTGCTCGACGCTCCCCACGACGGACCACAGCGCATGGATCTACCTTTGGTCCGAGGAGCTCTTCGTCACGGTGCCGCTCGGGCATCCGCTCGCGGCGCACAAGAGCGTCGATCTGCGCGCACTCGAATACGAGGAGTTCATCGCGCCGAAGAAGAGCTACAGCCTGCGCATCCTCGTCGATCAGTTCTTCGATCTCGCAGGCATCCACCCCGCGATCACCTTTGAAGGAGACGATGTCTCGACCATCTCCGGCCTCGTCTCGGCGGGGCTCGGCGTGAGCCTCCTGCCGAAGCTCGCGGGCGTCGAACACCCGGGACTCTGCTACATCCCCGTCTCCTTCCCCCGCTGCAAGCGCGCCGTCGGCATCGCATGGAACACGAACCTGCGGCTCTCCTCGGCGGCGCTGTGCTTTCAGCAGTTCATCATGCAGCGCTTTGATACGGAAAACGGCGGTCTGCCGACAGATGATGCGACGGCGTGACAAACAAAAAGGAGCGGTAAAGATCCCGCGATGGAATCTTTGCCGCTCCTTTTAACTTCCGCATTATGCCGCGATGTCCACATTCTTTCCGACATTCTCTGCGGGATGGCTCGTCGCGTAGGCCTGTTTGACCTGCTGCATCAGCTCATACGTCACCTCGCCGCCGGTCTGCTGCGCCTCGCGGTTCGACTTCTGGAACCTGCTCGAACCGAGTCCGCGCGGATCCATGTACTCCATGGATGTCTGCGCGGCGCGCGATGCGCTCTGCGTGCCGTTCTGCACGACCCGATCCTGCGTCTGCTGGAATTGCCCGGTGCCGAGCGTTGTTCCGCTGCCAAAATTTGAGCCGCCGATAACGGACGCGACCTCCTGCATCTTTTCATGCGTCGCCTGTCCGCCCAACTGATAGGCTCTTTGGTTCGCCTGCTGAAAGAGGCTAGAGCCGAATCCGCCCCCATTCAATGCTGATACCATTGTGGATCCCTCCATTTCACTTCCCCGTCCCATGCTCCCTTGGGACGATTCTACCATATTATAATAGAAGAATTTGATTTATGCAAGTGAAAATGTCGCCGAAACACTATTTCAACGACATTGAACTCTGCCTCTATAGTTTTCTCAAGGGGTCGGCGTCGGCGCCGGTTTTTGTGCCGAAAGATCGCCGATGCGGACGAGCTCGGAGATCTTCACTTGATGGGTCTTGCCGTTGACGTCGGCGATCACGCTCGGCTCGCCGTCCGTAATGCTGACCCCGATGATCTTGCCCTCAAAGCTCTGCTTCGTCATCGTGCCGTCCTCGCCCTTGACCTGCGTGATCCACTGGGCTTTCTGGCCAATCATTCCGCTGAGCTGACCGATAAGGACGGAGGAGTTGATGTTGTCAACCACCTTCTGCACGTCCGTAAGCCCCTTCGCGACGTTCGTCATCTGCTCCAGCGCGGAAAACTGCGCCAGTTGCGAGAGGTATTCGCTGTTGTCCTGCGGATCGAGCGGATCCTGATACTTCATCTGCGTAACGAGCAGTTGTAAAAACGCGTCCTTGCCGAGGGCGTCATTCTTCTTGTTCGCCGCTTTCGCCTGATTCTGCGCAGCCTCATACTCCGCGAGCGTTTGTGTCACACCATTTGCGGTGATCGTATTCAACGAGTTTGCCACGATATTTCCTCCTCCACGCGCGTCATACGCGGTAGTCCACACCATCCGCCGTCATCACGCCGCCCGTTTCTGCGCCTTGGACAAGCGGCGCGCCGTCGATCTCATCGAGATAGTCGTCCGCATCGCCGCGCGCGTATACATGCGTATCGCTCTGACCGCTCCGATTCTGCTGCCACGCTTCCTGTCCCTGCCCCTGCGGCATCTGACCGTCCGCAAGGCCCGTGTAGACGCCGACGCGGTCGACCTTCAGCCCCTGATTGTTCAGTTCCTGACGCAGCTGTACGAGACTGTTCTCAATCACATTGCGCACATGCGCATTGTCGCTGTGGAACGATGCCTGCACGGCACCGTCCGACCCGACGGCAACGCGCAGGGTCAGCTCGCCGAGATGCTCGGGCTTGAGGCGAATGACCATCTGCGTATCCGTGAGCGTGCGCAGAAGCCGCGCCTGCTCGACGATCTGCCGCGGAATCTCATAGTCCGGCTGCGGACGTTCCGGCTGTGCGGCCTGCGCGGATTCTGCCTGCGCGGCCTCCTGTACCGGCGCGTAGCCCGTATGCGGCGTTATGGGCTGCGGTGCCTGCGGCGCAGGTTCCGCGGGACGCGGCGCCTGTTCCGCCGCGTTCTCGGCACGTGCAAACGGAAGCTGCTGCGCGCCGGTCTCTGCCTGCTGCTGTTCGTGCTGCGCCGTCTCCTGCCCTGCGGCATCGCGGCGCATCGTACGCTGCGCGAGCACGTCAAGCGGAGACGGCGTCTCCGCGCCGTCCTCCGTCAACGTGTCCCCAACGAGGTCCGTCAATTTCTGTCCCTCGAGAGGCTGCTGTGCCTGAACAGCAGGGGCGGCGGCCTCCTGCACGAGCGGCGTCCCCTTCACGACGTTTTGAATCGCGCTGTCGATCAGAACGTCTGCCGCGCTATTCTGCTGTGCTTGCGCCGCGGGCATCTGCTGCGCGTTCTGCGCCAGCTGCTGCTCCGTGTTCGCGATCAGGCCCTCTGTCGTCGCCTGCGCGAGCAGTTCGGCATTGTCGGCCGCAACTGCGGGCAGATTCTCAGCGGTGCGCAGGACATCTGCCTGCATCGCCGCGCGCAGCTGCCCCGAGAGTGCCGCCGTCTGGAGTGCCGCGGGAATTTCAAAAGCCGCTGTGGGAGATTCCTCCCCTGCCTGTGCGAGCGGCTGCCCGGACAGTGCAAGGAGGAAGTTCCGATTCTTGAGGGTCCCCGGCGGCACCTGCTGCAAGAGTCCCTGCCCCGCATCTGCGAGCTGCGCTGCGGTCAGCCCGTAACGCTCCAATATCTCTGCCAGCGCATCGTCAAGACCCGCGTCGGCATCCGCCGCCGCATCCGCAGGCACTGCGCTCAGGACGGCCGCCGCCGCGGCGCTCGATACGGCTGCGGCATCATCCGCACCCGTCTGCGCGCTCTTTTGCCCGCCTTGTTCTTTTTGCGGCTGCGCCACTGCTTTTGGCTCCTTCGCCGTCACATCCTGTGTGTCCTGCGACGGTGCGGCATCCGCGCCCGAAGACGGCGTCTTCCCCGCGGTGCTCTCACGCGCGTTTGTCCTGGACGCCGCCGCATCGGTTTTCTTTTGCAGTGCGTCAAACGTATCACTGAACGAATTCTTCCCTGAGGCCGTCTGTGTGCGGCTGCCCGCCGATGCCGGACGCACGCTCTGCGCGCCCGCCCCGGCGGCGTTCCCCTCTGCTGTGGACACAGCCATCAGACTTGCTGCATTCATCTGCACATCACCTCTTCTAATTGTTTATCGGAAGAGGTTCATCTTTTCTTAAATATTTTTTGGCATCGCCCATCGCAGCGCGTCGCCGACGGTCTCCGCACCGAAGAGTTCCATCCCGCGGAACTTCCCCGCGAGCTGACGGCAGTTCTTCATCGGCAGGAGTGCCGTCCGAAAGCCGAGCCGTTCCGCCTCCGCGACGCGCAGCTCCGCTTGTGAGACGGCGCGCACTTCGCCCGATAGTCCGACCTCGCCGCAGACGACCATATGAGGCCGCGGCAGGCGCCCGGCAAAACTCGACGCCATCGCAACGCTCAGGGCAAGATCGGCGGCGGGTTCGTCGAGGCGGATGCCGCCCGCGACCTTGACGTAGACGTCCGCGGCACCGATGGGGAGTTTCACGCGTTTTTCGAGGACGGCGAGGAGCAGTTGGATGCGCTTGACATCCACGGAGTCCGCAGTCCTACGCGGCGGCTGATACGGCGTCGGCGCGACGAGCGCCTGCACCTCGACGAGCAGCGGGCGTGTGCCCTCCACCGTCGGCACGATGATCGCCCCGCTCTCCTGCGCGCGGTCGGAGAGGAAGAGCTGTGCGGCGTCCGGCACATCGACCAGTCCCACATCGCGCATCTCAAAGAGCCCCAACTCGTTCGTACTGCCGAAGCGGTTCTTCACGGCGCGCAGCACGCGGTACTCCGCATTGCGTTCCCCCTCGAAGTAGAGCACGGTATCCACGATGTGCTCAAGTACACGCGGTCCCGCAAGACTGCCCTCCTTCGTCACATGGCCGATGACGAAGACGGCAATGCCCGTCGTCTTTGCCGTACGCAGCAGTTCCATCGCGCACTCGCGCACCTGTGACACGCTGCCCGGCGCGCTCCCGATGTCAGGCCGGTACATCGTCTGGATGGAGTCGATGATGAAGAGCGCGGGCTTTTCCCGCATGACGTGCGCGCATATCGTATCGAGATTTGTCTCGCTCACGACCAAGAGGTCGTCGGCAATGGCACGCAGGCGATCCGCGCGCATGCGAATCTGACGCGTGCTCTCCTCGCCCGTCACATAGAGGACGCGGCGCCCCGCGCGCGCGATGTCGGCCGACACGCGCAGCGTGAGACTCGACTTCCCGACGCCGGGATCCCCGACGATCAGCACCATCGAGCCGGGGATCACGCCCCCGCCGAGGACGCGGTCGAGTTCCCCCGAGCCGGTGGAAAACCGCGGCAGGTCCTCGACCGCAATCGCTCCGATCGGCTGCGGCGGCACCGCATCTCCCGTGCTGACGCTACGGCGGTCCGTCGCCGCAGCCGGTACCGCGATCTCCTCCACCATGGAATTCCACGCACCGCAGCCCGGACACCTGCCCATCCACTTCGTCGTATCGTAGCCGCAGGACTGACAGACATAGGCCGTTTTCTTCTTCGCCATACGTTCTCCTCATACAAAATGGGGCTGCCGCACTTGCGTTTTGTACGCAGGCGCGGCAACCCCCGCCGCATGCGATCATGCACATGCCCTATCGCCTTCGCCCCCGTCAATGACGGTGCCCAGTCCTCGCATCATCATGTCCGCGCAGCAGACCGCGTGCCGCGCGTGCGAGCCAGTACAGCGACCACACCAGATTGAGCACGAAATTCGCCGCGCCGCGCATGCCCGCGGGCGCGAGCACATTCCTGCGCCTCCGGCACTCAGACCTCATTCAGCACGGCCTTGCCGGCGCTCTTCGCACGGCCGGCCTTCGCGTGCACCTTCTTGACAAAATCCAGTCCGTCGCCGGACTTGCGCACGGAGACCGTGTCGCCCGCTGCAAATTCACGCGACAGCAGACGCTCTGCAAGCGCGTCCTCGATGTTCTTCTGGATCGCGCGGCGCAGCGGTCGCGCGCCGAACTTGACGTCCGTTCCCTTTGCGATGAGCACACGCTTCGCCGACGGGCTGACCTCGAGATTGATCTCCTGCTCGGCGAGACGCATTTTCACATCGCGCAGGAGGATATCCACGATCTTCGTCAGCTCCGGTTCGCCGAGGGCGTTAAAGACGATCATGTCGTCCACACGGTTGAGGAACTCCGGCTTGAAGAGCTTGCGCACCTCCTCCGTCACGCGCTGCTTCGCGCGCTCCGCCTCGGTGCCCGCTTGCCGGCCGACTGCGAACCCGATCGTCCCTGTCGTCGCGCGCAGGTGATTCGCCCCCGCGTTCGATGTCATAATGATGATCGTATTGCGAAAATCCGTCACCGTGCCCTGCCCGTCCGTGAGGCGGCCGTCTTCAAGCACCTGCAGCAGCATGTGAAAGACGTCGGGATGCGCCTTCTCCACCTCGTCAAAGAGGATGATGGAGAACGGCTTCTTGCGGACGGCATCGGTGAGCTGGCCGCCCTCCTCATAACCGACATAGCCCGGAGGCGCGCCAACGAGACGTGCTGTCGTATGTTTTTCCATATACTCGGACATATCGAAGCGGATGATCGCCTCCTCCGAGCCGAATACGCTCTCGGCGAGGGCGCGCGCCAGTTCCGTCTTGCCGACGCCCGTTGCACCGAGGAAGAGGAACGATCCGATCGGACGGCGCGGATCCTTGACGCCTGCACGGGCGCGGCGCACCGCCTTGGACACTGCGCGGACGGCCTCGTCCTGACCGATCACACGGCGTCCGATGGTCTTTTCGAGAGCGAGCAGGCGATCCGATTCCTTCGCCGCGATGCGCTGTACGGGAATGCCCGTCCACTGCGCGACGACGCCCGCGATGTCGTCCTCCGTCACGAGAATCGCGGCACGCTGCTCTTCCCCGCGCCGCGACGCCTCCATCTGTGCGCGCAGCTCCTGCTCGCGGTCGCGCAGGCGCGCCGCCTTTTCGTAGTCCTGCCCGCTGATGGCCGCATCCTTCTCGCGTACCAGCACGGCAATCTCGCCGCGCAGGCTCGAGAGCGCGTCGCTCCCCCCGATGTGCTGCATGCGCACGCGCGAGGCAGCCTCATCCATCAGATCGATCGCCTTATCCGGCAGATACCGGTCCGTGATGTAGCGCTTCGAGAGGCGCACCGCCGCCGCAATCGCCGCATCCTCAATATGCGCGTGATGGAACTCCTCGTATTTATCCCGCAGTCCAAAGAGGATCCGCTCCGCATCCGCCTCGTTCGGCTCATCCACCGTGACCACTTGGAAGCGGCGTGCGAGCGCGCCGTCCTTCGCAAAGTGTTTCTTATACTCATTCAGCGTCGTCGCGCCGATGATCTGCATCTCGCCGCGCGCGAGCGCCGGCTTTAGAATATTTGCCGCATCGAGCGCCCCCTCGGCGCCACCCGTGCGGATGAGCGTGTGAATCTCGTCGATGAAGAGGATCACGTTCTTCGACTTGATCACATCGTCCACGACATTCTTGAGCCGCTCCTCGAACTCGCCGCGGTACTTTGTCCCCGCGACGAGCGCCGTCATCGAGAGCGACACGACCCGCTTATTTTCAAGCAGGAACGGCACCTCGCCGTCCGCAATCCGCTGCGCCAGTCCCTCGGCCACGGCCGTCTTGCCAACGCCCGCTTCACCGAGCAGGATGGGATTGTTCTTCGTCCGGCGCGCGAGGATCTGGATCACGCGGTCGATTTCCCCCGCGCGTCCGATGACGGGATCGACGGCGCCACTGCGCGCCAGCCCCACGAGATCGCGCCCATATTTCTTGAGTGAGGCGGGCAGGCCGGATTTCTCCCCCTTACTCGACCGCTTCCGTGCAGATTTGCCTTTCGGCTCCTCCTCGACGGCATTCATGCGGTCGAAGACCTCCCCCTGCAACTCCTCGATATCGACGTCCAGCTCCTCGAGCGTACGCACCGCCGTTCCCTCGGCCTCCGTCAGGAGACTGAGCAGGATGTGCTCCGTCGTCACGAACGAGCGCTCCTCACGCGCCGCGTCAATCGCCCCCTGCATGACGCGCTGCGCGCGCCGCGTATAGTAAGGGACATCCTCGCGGCGCTGCAGCACATCCTGAAACCCGTCCGAGCTGCGTATGACTTGCTCGGCGCGATCATAGTCCACGCCGTTCCTGCCGAGCACATCCGCCGCGATCGTATCGCGCATGTGCAGAATGCCGAGCAATAGTTGCCCCGTGCCGATATAGCCCTTGCCGCGGCGCTGTGCGATATACTGTGAAAACTCGACGGCCTTAATGGCCGACTGTGTAAAAAACTGCCTGTAGTTCAACCTGTCCCCCTCCTATCCCCGGATACGGTACGCATCGAGTATCTCGCGCACGCGGGCCGCGCGCACGCTGCTGATTTCACTTTGTGATAAATTCTCGTTCTCCGCCAGATTCTTCAAGTAGCCGTCACGCATCGCAACTAAAATCTCAGCGTAACAGTCGGGGCTGACCCCCGTGATGATGCCGCGGTCGATGCCGAACCGCACGCGCGAAGCGAGATCGAAGACCTCTTGCTCCGTCAGCGAACGCGCATAGGACAGAATGCCGAACGCGCGCCATACGGCGTCCTCCACACCGTCCTTGCCGAAATAGGAAAGCGCCTTGCGCGCGCGCCGCTCATGTGCCGCGATCTCACCGACCGCGGCGCGGAGATTCTCGATGATCTCCGACTCCGAGTAGCCGAGCGTGAGCTGATTCGACATCTTATAGAGATGCACCGCCTCGCCATCTCCCTCGAACGGCTGCACGGCAAGCCCCAGCTGCGGCGACGTGTTGACAATGTTGTCGATATTGCGCGTATAGACGAGGCCCGGCAGATGCAGCAGCACAGAGGCGCGCAGCCCCGTCCCGAGATTCGTCGGATAGGCTGTCAGATACCCCATCGTCTCGTCAAACGCGAGATCGAGCCGTGCCTCGATATAATCGTCGATCTGCGACGCCGCCTCAAATGCCTGTGCGAGGCCCAGCCCCGGCGCCATCGCTTGAATGCGCAGATGATCGTCCTCATTGACGAGAATGCTGATGCTCGTATCCGCACTGATATAGGCCGTTCGATGGGGCTGCGCCTCGGCGAATTTTTCACTGATCAGGCGCTTTTCGATCAGCACCGCGCGCTGGAGCGCCGTCAGCTGATCGAGCGGCACGCGCTCAAATACCTGCCCCATATCCGCCCCGACCGCCGCCAGCGCGCCGTCCACCGTCTGCTGGATCTCTGCGAGCTGACCGTGATCCGCACGATTCGGGAACGGGAGATGCACGAGATTACGCGCGAGGCGTACGCGGCTCGAGAGAACGACGTCCCCGTCCCGACCGCCGGCACCGAACCATGCGAGATGCCCACTGCGGAGAAGCTCGTCCAGTGCCATCCTTACCCCTCCTCCATCTGTCGCTCAAGGCTGCGAATACGGTCGCGGTACTCGGCCGCCTTTTCGTATTCCTCGCGTGCAACGGCCTCCTTGAGACGCGTGCGGAGCTGATCCGCCTCCTGCCGCAGCATGATGGAACTACCCGAACGCCGCGGGATCTTGCCGCGGTGCACGCTCGAGCCGTGAATGCGCCGCAGGAGCGGCTCCAGCTCTCGGTGAAACGTCTCGTAACAGACCGAGCATCCGATCCCCGCCTGTGAGAAATCCTGAAACCGCATCCCACAGTTCGGGCAGGTGATATGCGGCGCGTCGTCCGCCGCCTCGTTCTCCTCCCGGTTGCCGCCGAAGATGCCCTTGAGGAAATCGTTCACCGAGACATTCTGCTGCTGCGCGCGGAGAATCGACTCCCCATAGCGCGCCGCGCAGCTCATACATATATTCTTTTCACTTCGTCCGCCCGGTCCGATCTGCACAATATGCACAATCGCCTCATTGCGTCCGCATTCTTCACAAAGCATCGCGCCGATCCCTTTCCTCTGATTATATATCGAAAACTATTCATACGTCTATGTAAATTTTTCGAGCGTCAAAAGCATCGTCTTCAGCATCTGCACGCGTTCTTTTGCCGCGAGCGTCTTCGCGTGGTAGAGGCCCGTCACCATCTGCATCATGAGCGCCGCCTCTCGCGTCTCCACCATGCCGTGCTGCGCCAGATAGCGCACCATAGACTGCACCGTGCTCATATCCGTCGTCTCGTCGATCTTTGAGATCATATCCTCGTAGACGAGATCCCCGAGCGGCACCTGTACAATACGAATGAAGCCGCCGAGCCCGCGGCGCGACTCCACCACAAAGCCTTTATCCTGCGTAAACCGCGTGGAAAGCACATAACTGATCTGCGACGGCGCGCACGAAATCTCATCCGCGATATCCGTCCGCCGCAGCTCCACCTGCCCGTCTTGCCGCGCGGCGAGTTGGCGTAGAATATAGGATTCGATCATATCGGCAATGTTGCTCATCATATCACCTTCTTCGGAAAGCTCTAAAAATCACGTTCCTATTATATTTGATTTTTTGACTTTTGGCAAGCACGAAATATCGACAAAAGAAAAAGGCCGCTGCATCTGCGAAAAAAGAGCCGATGTGGCAGCCTTATTTTACTTCATCCCTTAACCATCATAGTATACTTTGCACGTTCTGCCGCCGGGATCTCCAGCACATCCATCGCCTTTTCCATAGGCACGCCGAGTCTCTCCATCATTTTACGAATAGATGTGGTTAATCCCTTTTCCAATCCCTTTTCCATACCCTCTTTCCGCCCTTTTTCCATCGCTTCCTCGCCGCGCACCTCGAGGGCGCGTTCTTGATCCCAAGCGAAATTCAGCATATCGAAAAC
>CAUQAR010000043.1:0-12006 GCA_963515775.1 uncultured Selenomonas sp.
CAGCAGGATGGCGAGCAGCTCCGCATCGCTGAGCGCCGCCGCGCCGCGGGCGACGAGCCGTTCGCGTGGGAGCTCCCCCGCAGGCAGATCACGAAGCTGCATCGCCGTCAAAGAGGCGGATGCCCGCCTCCTTCGCCAGTGCCGCGACCGTGTGAAGCGGCAGCCCGACCACATTCGAGAACGAGCCGTGAATCTCCTCGATATACATGGCCGCCCGCCCTTGGATCGCGTAGGCCCCGGCCTTGCCCATCGGCTCCCCCGTCGCCACATAGTCCGCGATCTCCTCCGACGTCATCGCGGAAAAGCGCACCTCGGTCGTCACAACATCCGTGTAGACCCGATCCCGGAAGACCCACGCAACGCCCGTAAACACCTCGTGCCGACGGCCCGCAAGCAGCCCGAGGATGCGCCGCGCATCGGCAGGGTCCTTCGGCTTGCCGAAGACCGTGCGGTTCACAACGACCGCCGTATCCGCGCCGAGCACCGCGTGTGCCGGATACTCCGCGGCCACGGCGCGCGCCTTGGCCAGCGCGTTGCGCAACACCACATCGTGCGGCGCCGCATCCCCGAGCGTCTCCGCCGCACCGCTCGAGACCGCGGCGAACCGCGCGCAGATCTGGCGCAGGAGCTCCCTCCTGCGCGATGACGCGGATGCCAAAATAAACATGAGCCTCTCCTCGCTCTCAAAAAAAGAAAGCTGCCGAAATTCGGCAGCTCCGCAAATTTCTATGAATGTTATTCGTCCTTACAAAAGGATTTTCCTGCAAGGAGGAAGGTCCTGTTTTTAGATCAGATACCGCAGATAGACATACGCAGTCGAGAGCATGATCGTTAAGAGCATCAGCGGAAAACCGATCATGAAGTACTTGAGGAAGCTGATATGCACGCCGCGCTCCCCCGCAAGCCCCGCCACAATGAGGTTCGCGGACGCGCCGACGAGCGTCCCGTTGCCGCCGAGGCACGCGCCGAGCGCGAGCGACCACCAGACCGGTTCGAGATGCGTGATCCCCATCGCGCCCATCCCTTGAATGAGCGGGATCATCGTCGCCACGAACGGGATGTTGTCGAGAACGGAGGAGACGAGCGCGCTCATCCAGAGCACGAGGAGCGACGTCGCCGTAAGATCCCCGCCCGTCGCCGCGACCGCAGCTTCGGCAAGCTGCGCGATGATGCCGGCCTCGATCAGCCCGCCCACCGCGATAAAAAGCCCGATGAAGAAGAAGATCGTCGGCCACTCGACCGTGTGCATCGCCTTCTCCACAAGATGCTCGCTCCCGCCCGCAAGCAGCAGCAGGAGGAAGCCGCCCGTGAGCGCGATCAGCGAGGACTCGATATGCGTAAAAGAATGCGTGAAAAATCCAAGGATCGTCAGCCCCAACACAAAGAGCGATTTCTTCAAAAGTGCCGTATCCTTGATCGCCGCCTTCTCGTCCATCCGCAGCAGCTGCTCTTGCAGCTCCGGACGCGTCACGAGCCCCTGCCGATAGACGCGGTCCACGATGAAGAGCACCACAAGCAGGCAGATCGCCGCGATCGGCGCAAGATGCTCGATGAACATGACGAACGTCAGCTCCTTGACCGCGCTGCCGATCATGATGTTCGGCGGATCGCCGATGAGCGTCGCCGTTCCGCCGATATTCGAGGCGATGATCTGCACGAGCAGATACGGCCGCGGATTGAGATGCAGAATGTTCGTAATGCTGAACGTCACCGGCACCATGAGCAGCACCGTCGTCACATTGTCGAGAAACGCCGAGAACACGGCCGTGATGAGGCAGAGATAGACGAGGATGCGGCGCGGCCGCGCCTTGGCCGCCTTGGCCGCCTTGATCGCAACGTAGTCAAAAAGGCCCGTTTCCCGCGTCACGCCGACGAGCACCATCATGCCGACGAGGAGTCCGAGCGTCTGGAAGTCCACATGATGCAGCGCCGTCTCTTGCGAGAGGATGCCGAGCAGCATCATGAGCACCGCGCCGATCATCGCGGCCACCGTACGGTGAATCTTCTCCGAAACGATCACCATATACATCACGACAAAAATAATACCTGCGAGCGTTTCCATCGAGCGCCTCCTTCTCATGGGGGTGTTGTATGCGCAGGGGCAGCGGGACGTCCCGCATATCGTCTCATTCATTCTATCATAGGCAAAGAAGGGATGACAAGTTTTTTATCACGTACAATCTGTTTCATTATATTTAGTAATACTTATTTTATAAAAAGAAAGTTATTACACTAAAATCTATCTAGACCCTATGATATAAGAAAAGGGCTGTTGTATCCGGCATATATACAACAGCCTCAATAATCCTTTTACGAACATTTATCGTACTGGTTCAATTTTATCCAACTTCAACGAGTAGCCCATGATATCTCCTACCTCGGTGATAGTCCCATAAACTGTAACATTTTGCCCCTTCTTTAGCTCCAATATTTCATCTTTAAGTGATTTATCGCTTTTCTTCACGCTGCATCTGATATGAATCAATGTATAATCGGCTCCTGCTCCTCCTATAGATACATAATTTACATCAGAGTCAATGTTATCTATGTGCCCACCTATGATTTTTACGCTTTTATCCTTATATATCTGATTTGCTTTGGCCGCATTTTCCTTCGCTTCGCTGAGCAATGTGTTAATGTTGACATCTGCATAAGTCTTCTGCTGCGCCTGTTGTGAGGAACCGTTGGACGCAGTCTTACTATCTTTACCGCCATCGCCTGCGCAGCCCCCAACCAGTGCCAACAAAACCATAATGCCAACAACGCCCAAACATCCTTTTTTTAACTTTCCCACGATGTATCCTCCTTATTTAAAAACATACCCTAGCATTTTCTTCTAAAAGACATTATTCTCCCCCCCCGTGGATTTTCCTCCTCTAATTGCAAAATAATTTTATATTTTTAGGGATTATACTGATTTATTTCATTGCTAAGAGTAAAATTAACCATTCTCGTACAAACAGAAAAACGCGCCCCCATGACGGCCGCTGCCGCTCATGACTGCGCGTTTTCTCCTGTATCCCTATCCAATTGTCCGGATGCACCCTCTCTCTGTCGATCCGCTCACACCGATACTGCCAAGCGCTGCGCGCTCAGCTCAAGCATATACGGATCGCCGAAGATCTCACGCGCCACGTCGCTGTGAATATCATCCTCGAGTATTCTCAGCGAGCGGGCGAGTGCTTCGATGTCGAGTTTGTAGGCATCGCTGTCCATGTTGTTCAGCTCGCGCATCTGCTCCCGGTATGCGAGCCGCTGCGCACGCATGCCCCCGACCAACGCATCGTCCGTGGCCGGATTGGCCGCCGAAGCGCGCACCATCGCATAGAGAGAGATCCGTTTTGCCGAGCTGTCCAGCACCGTTGCACGAGATAATGCCGACATCACTGCCACCTCATTTCCTTATGAGTTCTTGGGGAACGCCTTGCGGCCCTTCCGATTGAGACACTTCCCTTGTCTCTCGTTTATTATAAAATGTTTTCCTACGCTTGAACATAGTTCTTTCTTCCTAAATTTAACTTTTTTGCTGAAAAGTTGATGAAAATTTCATTTACGATATTGATTTTCATTCCATCATGTGCTATAGTAACGACAGGCTTTCGTTAGAAGCCATGTTCCGCGGACGGATCATGGTTTTCCAAAGCTCTCCTAAAATATAATACACAGCAAAAATAACCCGCATCTGCTCATTGCGGGTTATTTTTGTTGTGTGACGCGGAAGTTTCGATGCAGAGCAAGGAACAAGAAAAATCCAAGGGAAGTCGTAGATGCCCCCTACGTCGACCGCAGGATTTTTCGCAGTGACACAGCTATGCGCGAAAATCCCGCATCACGCCCTCGGGATGCGGCAGTCCATATTCTTTATATGCCCCGACAACCACCGCGCGAGAAAATCCAAAATCTTCAGCAGCTCCTCCTGCTGGTTCTCGTCGATATCGTCGAGATCGATCTCTGCCAGTTTCTGAATAAAGCGCAGATGCTGATAGCGCTCGCTGAACCGCTTCTCATAGTTGATCTGCTCCATGTAGGCTTCTTCGTTCGCGAAATGCGTCGCGGCATAGGCGCGCAGCTCCTCGAGCAGCGCGACGATCTTATCGTACTTATCCTCCGCCGCACTCTCCATGACGAGATCGTAGCATTCGTTCGTGAGATCGAACAGCCGTCGGTGCTCGGCATCGATCGAGTCGATGCCCGTGAGGTAGTCGTCCGTAAATTCGTACTTCATCTTTCTTTTCTCTCCCTCCGCACAGTTAGTCCCAGCCTTGCAGCGCCCAGTACCGCTCGGCGGCGTCGACGAGCGGATAAAAACCGTGCGCATAGGCGTCTTCGCGCACCATGACCCCCACGAGCCTGAACCGCCCGTCCTCCTGGCGCCGCAGCAGCAGGTAAAAATCTCCGGTGGGCAGCAACTGCCCGTAGGTACTGTCGTCGCCCGTCACCGTCACCGTATAAGTGACAGCGGCACCTTCGGCCGCGCCATCCTTCATGTACGTCTTGGCCTGAACCGTATAGTGCTCCGCAAAGGCACGCATCTCGTCCGCCCCCCACCGCGCCGCGCCGTCCGCGCGCGTCACAGGCAGACGATCCTCGTCGAAATAAAACGCAATCATGCGGCGTGCGGCGTCAATATCACGCGTGCGCCGTTCCGCCATATAGCCCTGCATAAACGCCACATCGTGGCGAAAGAACCAATCGTCCGGATAGCGCTCATGCAGCGCCCCCATATGCTCCGAGAAGAGTCCCGCCGCATTCTCGTGCATGCTGAGCAGCACGGCATCCACATCGACGAACTCCTCGAAGATCGCCTGATCCTTTGTCGCAAGCGCCTCCACAATCTGTTCCATCGCGTACACCGACGTCCGTTCCTGCCGATACATGTAATATTTCCGCGCCGCAACGAGCCCGCCCAGGAGCACAACAACGAACAGGAGCAGCCCCAATGCGCGCACATACTTTTTCCTCATGGGCACCTCTCGATCGTCCCCTATGTCAACGCGTCGCATTCTGCGTCTCTTTCACCTGCTGCGCATGGCGCAGGGCCTCGCCGGCTACCCATGAGAAATGCTCGCGCAGATAGAGATCGACCTGCTCGCCGATATATTTTTTCCCCATCATATCCGGATGCAGTCCGTCCGTCGTGTAGGCCTCCTCGAGCTGCCCGTCCGCATCCGAGAGCACGCTCGCCACGTCGATGCAGTACGCCTGCTGCATGACCCAGTTGTTGATGTAGTCGCGGTGCGCCCACCAATCGGACGGCGGCGCCGTGATCTCCATGCGCGCCGTCATGAGCGCGGGACGAATGGGCGTCGCCGTGAGAAAGATCGGTGTGATGCCGTGCGCCGTGCATTTATCCCGCAGCGCGGCGAGATTGCGCACACTCTCCGCGCCGTAGATACCGGAGCGGTAATCGTTCACGCCGCCCATGATGATCAGCACATGCGGCGCAAACGGGAGTACATCGCTGTCGAACCGCGCAAGCATGTCGGCCGTCGTATCGCCGCTCCTGCCGAGGTTTTTGATCGGCACGGCGCAGTAGGTCTCCCAGTTGTAGAGCGTGCAGGAGGGCGGCACCGTGATCGCGCCGCCACCGTGCGTGATGCTGTCGCCGAGTGCGGCGATCGACGTGTCGCCCACGACGTCAAAGGAGCCGTAGTCCGACCAGTCCGAGAGCGGCGCGCCCGCCGCCGTCACCCCGCGCACGCGAAAGACATAGCGACCCGGCGTCCGATAGGCGCGATCGTCGTAGACATCGTATTCTCCGCCGTGCAGTGTCGTCACATAGGTGTCCTGCGTCCCCGTGCGTCGGTAGACCTCCACCTCGTGATGCTTCATCCCCGGCAGCGGAATCCATGCGTAGACGGGGTAGAGCGGCGCATACGCCATCCGGTCAAACTCCGTCGTGAGCACGGGCGCCGCCAGATTCTCCTGCGCCCGCAGAACCGGCTGTGGCGCATTCTCCCGCGCGAGCGGCACACCGTCATAGCCGAGCGGCTGCACCGTCCAGTAGAGATCGGCCGGATCGCCATAATCTTTGAGCGGCAGCACAACCCCCGTCGTATAGATATATTTCAGTTCAGCGACCGTCTGCATTGCGCCGTCCGGTATGCCGCGCATCAGATGCACTGCGTAGCGCACCGCCCCGGGATATGCCTCCCAGCGCACAAGCTCCGACGTGATTTTCCCCTCGCATCCGTTGCCCGCCTGCGCCGTCCCGCGCGGTACCGACTTCATCGCGGCGTCCGCGGGCACAGTGCCGCACAACACGAGGGCGGCGAGCAGCAGAGAAGCGCCGCGCCGCAGCATCCGAAATCGCATTTAATCCTCTTCCACATATTTGATACATTCTTCCCCGATGGCCTCTTTCGCAGCAGCAAGCACGGGCGTGAGCAGTGCGAGCGCCGCCTCCCGCGTCGGTGCGGCGGCCGTCACGCGCACAAGGCAGCCGTCCTCCTTCGCATAGGTCGCAACCGAGGGATTCTCCCCGTCCGTGAGCGCGCCGAGCCGATCGGCGACGGGCGACTCCCCGACGATAAGGCCCTTTTCCACCATCGAAAACAGCTTGATGTTCATGGAGACGAACACTTTGTCGCTCTTTGCCTGCAAATAGCGGCTGCACGCCTCCTCGAACATCGGGATCATCTCCTTCGGCGGCCCCGGGAGCATGATGCATGCGCGGCCGCCCTTCTCTATGACGACGCCGGGCGCCGTGCCGTGGTCGTTCTGGAGGACCAGCGCTCCCGCCGGCACCGTCGCCTGCTTGCGCATACTGTCCGTGAGCGCGATGCCCCGCCGTGCGGCGCGCTCCTCGAGACGCCGCAGCGCCTCCGCGTCCTCCGTTGGCGCCGCGCCGAAATAGGAAATCAGCATCTCCTTCGTCAGGTCATCCTTCGTCGGTCCGAGGCCGCCCGTCGTAATCACACAGTCCCCGCGCGAAAACGCGATGTCGAGCGCGGCCCTCAACCGCTCGGGATTGTCCCCGACCACCGTCTGATAGTACGAATCCAGCCCCATGTGCGCAAGTTTCTGCGCGATGTGCTGCGCATTCGTATTCGTGATGCTGCCCATGAGCAGCTCCGTCCCCACACTGATGATTTCAACGACCATGTGCCGCCCCCTAATCTTCCTGTCATTTAATTCTACGTTATTTTACTATATTGGAGATATGTATACAAGCCGAATCTCGCTGACACATCAAATCTCCTCGTGAAAGAAGTCATAGTCCACACGCTTGACCGTGTATATTGCCGCAGAGGACACGCCGAAATCGTATTCGATCATCAATTTTGTCAACTGTACACCGTCGACGAGCACAATTTTTGCATGGAGCTGCTTCTCCGCATATCGTATCGCGCCCTCTGAAAACCGTGCCGTCGTGATAAACAGCCCCTTCGTCGCCCCTTGCCCCACGAGTGCTCCGAGAAACTTTTGAATCTCGGGTCTGCTGACGACCGCTTCCGGCTTCCATTGCTTCGCTTGAATATAGATCGCATCAAAGCCGAATTTATCTGCGGTAACGACACCGTCAATACCTTCATCATGGGATTTTCCGGTCACAGCATTTTCATTGAGTTGCAACGACCCATATCCCATTTTAATCAATAAACGTACAACAAGACGCTCAAAATCAAAGGAAGAAATCTTCATGAGCTCTGTCATGAGATCATCGGCAAGCGACGTGTTTAGTTCTTCCAACGCGTATTCCATCATCTCCTGCGGACTTTGCGTCTTTGCCGCTGTCTCTGTGTCTCCCAACGTATCTATCGCCTTTACACGAGGCGTAGAAAAGGCGTTAAAAGACGGAAATTGCCGCAGATAGTCAAGCGTTACACATGCCGCGCCCTTCCGATACGCCTCCATTCCCGTTTTTGTCAGACAGTATGACGCCCGCTCCGGACTCTCAATGAGCCCCGCCTTTTTCAGATAAGTGCGCGCCCAGCCCACACGATCGTTGAGCCGCAGCCATCCCTTCGGCAGCTGCTCCTGCCGATCCATATCGGTCAGATGAAATACCTTGACGACAAAATCAATTACTTCTTTGGACGTATGTACCTTGCCGTCACCGAGACAGTCAATGATTGCAGGCATCATCTCATTGTACTTTGGTATCGCCATCGGTTCTCTCTTTCTTCTTCCCATACGCAGCGAATTCATCCGCTGCAAGCCTTCCCTCTACATCCTGTTCGTATTCACCGTAGGCGCCATGCCTCAACGGCTCTTCCGCAGAGGAAGAGGCATCGAGCGGCGGCGCGCCGAGTCCGAGACCGAAGTATTTATCAAAGAATTCTTTGAGCTTCTCGACGATGCCGCGTTTTTTCTCCGCGCGCGCCCCGCCAAACCGTGAGATCGGCGGCATGATCTCGTCGATGTCCGTCCCCGCCGTGCGCAGCTCGCCGTCGCGGAACGCATTGTGCGCGAACCGCCGCGTCTCCTCGGGTTTCAGCCGCTCGGCTTCGATGAGCGCGGCGAGGTCGGCTTCCCGCTGCTTCTCTGCAAACGCCTGCCAATCGCGCCGCACGTTCGTATCGACGTTGACCGTGCGGATGAACTGCTCGATCAGCTCCTTCTTCGAGCGGAGCGCAGGGCTCGACTTCACCGCGCGGTCGATCGCGCGCAGTACGTCCTTATCCTCGCAGTGCGACGCGCGATACTCGGCGACGAGCATGAGGATGTAGTCGATGTTCACCTCGACCTGCCGCACCAGCTCCATCTCAAAGACAATATCGTCGTTGATGCTGTCCTTCTCCGCCGGCTTCCTGCGCCACCGGTCATAGAGATCGTTGTACGTTCCCGTATAGTCTTGGAAATCGATCGGCGCGAGGATTTCGTTGCCTGCAAAATCGTCAAATGACGAGAGGATGTTTCGCAGACGCAGGATCGCGCCGAACGAAGTGATAAATTCCTTCTCCGCCGCCTCGCCGACGATCGGCGCGCCGAGCGGGAATTTTTGCACGAGCTCCGCGATGCGCGCGGCATAGCCCGGCTCTTCCCTCCCCTCCGCATCGGTGAATCCGTCGTAGTAGTCCCGATAGGACTTCAGGAGAACGGTGCCGCCCGCCTCCTTATCGCCGAAGAGCGCGACCGCCGCGTCCGTCTCCTCTTGCAAATTGCGGAAACAGACGATATTGCCGAACGTCTTGACCGCGTTCAGGATGCGGTTCGTCCGCGAGAACGCCTGAATCAGCCCGTGCATTTTTAGATTTTTGTCCACCCAAAGCGTATTGAGCGTCGTTGCGTCAAATCCCGTCAGGAACATATTCACCACGATGAGGATGTCGATCTCACGGTTCTTCATCCGCAGCGAGAGATCCTTATAATAGTTCGGAAATTTTTCCGCCGACGTATCGTACGCCGTGCCGAACGTCCCGTTATAGTCCTCGATCGCAGATGCGAGGAAATCGCGCGAGGACTGCTCGAGGTTCTCCGTATCGTCCGAGTTCTCCTCGCCGAGGACGCCGCCCTCCTCCTCGTTCGCCGCATAGCTGTAGATAAGCGCCACGCGCAGCGCCGTCTCCGGGCGCTCCGACATCTGCCGCTGCAGTTCCGCATAATACCGCTTTGCCGCGTCGATAGACGCGACCGCAAAGATCGAGT
The DNA here is from genome assembly GCA_963515775.1 of uncultured Selenomonas sp. Taxonomy (GTDB): domain Bacteria; phylum Bacillota; class Negativicutes; order Selenomonadales; family Selenomonadaceae; genus Centipeda. The sequence continues at coordinate 9,592 of CAUQAR010000043.1, forward strand.
TGAACCCCGTCAGCCGCGTCTTTTCCTTCTCCTCGCGCACGGCGGCATTCTGCGCCACCGCCGCGATGTTCGTGAGCTTTTGGAACACAAACGACGCGCCCGACCGCTTCGTCTTTTGGTCAAAATGATCGAGGATGTAAGATGTCACGGCGCGGATGCGCTCGGGGGCGAGCAGTGCCTCCTCCGTCAGGATGCCCGCCACCTGCGCGTCCCGCACATCGTCCTTCGCGCGCACCGTGTTCACATAGTCGATGCGAAACGGCAGCACATTCCCGTCGTTGATCGCATCCACGATCGTATAGGTGTGCAGACGGTCGCCGAACGCCTGCCCCGTCGTACGGAGGTCAACGCGTCCGCCGCTCCCCGCATTCGCCGCGAAGATCGGCGTCCCCGTGAATCCGAAGATATGATACCTGCGAAAATACTTCACAATCCGCGCGTGCATATCGCCGAACTGACTGCGGTGGCACTCGTCGAAGATCAGCACCACATGCTTATCGTAGACCGCGTGCCCCGCCGTGTTCCGCCCGATGAAGCGGTCGAGCTTTTGAATCGTCGTCACAATGATCTTCGCCGGATGTGGATTCCCATGCGCATCGCGGTCTTCGAGCTGACGTTGGAGGATCGCCGTATTCCGATTCCCGTTCGCCGCCCCCGGCGCGAAGCGGTCGTACTCCTTCATCGTCTGATAGTCGAGATCCTTGCGGTCAACGACGAAGATCACCTTGTCCACATCCGCGAGATGCGCGGCGAGCTGCGCCGTCTTGAACGACGTCAGCGTCTTGCCGCTCCCCGTCGTGTGCCAGATATATCCGCCGCCGTCCGTGCTCCCGTATTTACGGTAGTTCGTCGCGATCTCAATCTTATTCAAAATGCGCTCCGTCGCCGCGATCTGATACGGACGCATCACGAGCAGGAGCTGCTCGGCGGTAAACACACAGTACCGCGTCAGGATGTTCAGCAGCGTATGCCGCGCGAAAAACGTCTTGGTAAAGTCCACGAGATCGGCGATGATGCGGTTATTCGCATCCGCCCAATACGACGTGAACTCAAAACTATTGCTCGTCTTTTGCGTGCGCCGTCTCCCCGCGCGTTCCTTCACCGCGCTAAACCGCGTCGTATTCGAATAGTATTTCGTATGCGTCCCGTTCGATATGACGAAGATCTGCACATACTCATAGAGCCCGCTCCCCGCCCAAAAACTGTCGCGCTGGTAGCGGTCGATTTGGTTGAACGCCTCGCGGATCGCCACGCCGCGCCGCTTCAGTTCCACATGGACAAGCGGCAGACCGTTCACGAGGATTGTCACATCGTAGCGGTTCGCATACGTTCCGCCGCCCTCGGCATATTGGTTGATGACCTGCAAGGTGTTGTTTTGCACATGCGTCTTGTCGATGAGACGGATATTCTTCGTCGTGCCGTCGTCGCGCTTTAGATTTTGTATGTAGTCCTCTTGGATTTTGCGCGTTTTCTCCGCGATGCCCTCGTTCACATTTACGATGTTCTGCGAGAAAAACCGCGCCCATTCGTCGCTCGTAAATGTGTAGGCGTTGAGACGCTCGAGCTGTGCGCGCAGATTACGCTCGAGCGCGGCGGCGTCATGAATCTCGAGATAGGTATAGCCCTGCCCGCCGAGCAGACGAATGAACTCCGCCTCGAGCGCAGCCTCGCTCTGATAGCCGTCGGGGCGCGTGCCGATCGGCTCGTACTCCGTGACGACTGTGCTCTCCTCCTGCGAGAGGACGATATTATATGCGCTCATATCGGTTGCTCCTTGTGCATTGATGTTATTTCTTTTCCGCAAACATCAGCAGTTTGTCGCGAAAGTATTCATATTGCTTTTGCCGGGCAGCGATTTCGGCGGGCAGTCCCGCTGTGAGGTCATGGCAAAGTGTGTCGAATCGGTCGAGGATGGAGACGATTTTGCGTTGATTTTCAATCGGGGGGATGGGAAACGGCAGTTGTTTCAACGCCGCCATATCCACCGACGGGAAACTGGACACGTTGACATGTTCCCTGCACCATGCGCCGACACGGTAAAAATAATAATGGGCGAATTTCATATCAAGCATATCTCGAAATTCCTCACGCACGGTAAAGCAAGTGAACCTCTGATTGGTCAGTGCATCCACTGTAATCATGGCGTGCTCGCCGATGGTCGCGGTCGTCGCAAGGATGATGGACTGCGCGGGAAAGAGTTTCCCCTTCACGCCCTGCGGCGTGATATGTTGAATGGAATCCGATAATATCCGACCATGCGCCCGAATATCCTCCATCCGAAACCAAGGAATCATGCCGCCGTTCCAAAATTCTGCATTCGACTTCGACGGCGTATATCCGTTCCGCAGGTGAAATATCTTCGACAGCGGCATTGAGACAAATCCAAAAACATACTGAAAAAGGCTACTTATGTTC
>CAUQAR010000044.1:0-11981 GCA_963515775.1 uncultured Selenomonas sp.
TGATCTACTTCGGCATCGACAATCTCTTCAACCGGCGCGACGACGACCGCGCGCTGGCCGAGCGCACCTACCGGCTCGGCGTGAACCTCACCTTCGGCCCCGATAGCAATACCGGGACGCGGCCGAGGACCGCCGCGGACATCGCCGCAGGTGTGCAGGCGATGGCGGCGCAGCGCTTCATCCGCCGTCCGTATGCAGTCACGGGCGACGCGCCCGTGCGCATCCGCGGCGACTACCGCGTGCGGTGGAACGTGCAGGGCGGCACGGCGCGCCCCGAGACGCGCGTCACGACGCACGGATATATCGGCGACGCGGAGAAGAACGTCTTCGACGCGCCCGCGCACAGCGTCGAGCAGCGCCTGCATATCGGTGCGGATGTACGTATCGATGAGAAAACGGGCGTCGCCGTGGACGGCAGCCTCTCGGGGCACGCCGCGTCCGACACCGCAGAGAGCACAGAGGGATCGCGCGGGCTGAACCGGGCGCGGCTCGAGGCGCTCGAGCTCGCGCGCGATGCGGGGGCCTGGCGCCTCAGCCTCGGGCGGTTCACCGAGCCGATCGGCGTCACAGGGTACTATTACAACAAGGAATACGATGGCGCGCGCGCCGTCTGGACGGATGCGGCGGAGCGGACGCAGGTGCGGCTCGGCTACGGCGACTTTCACCGCAATACCGGCATCCGCGACTCGGCGTACACACACGCGACGCGCGAGGTGTTCTACCGCGCGCCGACGCTCGCAGAGTGGCTCGGCTACAAGGAAAACTTGCAGAAAGGCTATGGTCTCAATCAGGCGTATTCCTATACGACGGGCGAGCTCGAGACGCCCGGCTATCAAAGCCTCTATCAAAAGCTCGCAAAGGCACAGACCCTCGCCGAGGAAAAGGCGGTGCTTGAAGAGTATCTCAATGAGATCAAAGAGATCGATCCCGAGGGCTATCGTAAGAAGGTCGAATACCTGAAGCGGTGGACGGGCAGCGTCACAACGACGACCTATGCATGGCGCAAGGTGCGGGTCATGGAGAAGGACGAAAACGGCAACTATACGCGCCTTGTGGGCGAATACTATCAGCAGTATCAGGCAACTCTTTCGCGTGTGCCCTACGACGATCTGTTCGACGCCGCGGCATTGCAGCGGCGTATGGCGAATCAATGGGACAACGAAGGACTAGCGCCTTGGCTGAGACAGGATTTCCATGATCCGAACGACACGGTGAAAGAATCCGCATTCCTCGACTGGGGAAGAGACGGACGCTATAAGATCGACGCGACCTTCGCCGGCTACGGGGAGTATACGGGGAAGGAACCGCTGCAGTATTTGACGCAGAACTTTGACTACTGCATTCCGACCGACAAGGTGCAGCCGGGCGATATGCACTGGTTCGATCCGAACGATCGAAAGAGCGCCGCAGCCGAGGCGGAGGCGCGCGCGCGGACGCTCCGCGCCGTCGTGGATAAATCGCAGAACCGACAGATAGGAACGGTCTGGAAGGGAACGCCCGGGATGCCGTATAACCCCGGATTTAGCCAAATGCGCGCACTTCTTCCCATGCAGAAGAAAATCAGCGATGGTGCGCGTCGATGGGTGGAATTCCTCACGCGATGGGCGCCGGAGGACGGCAGCTCGCAGCCGCTGCAGCAGACGCTCTTCGGCAGGCTCGGCGGCGTCATCCGCGTCGAGGGTACCATCCTCAAACGCGACGATACGCCTGCGCTCCATCGCGCAGCGTATATGCAGGTGAAGCGCGCACTCACGCCCGCACTCGGCGTGCAGGCATTCTATCTGCGCTCCGTGCGCGACCGCACGCACGAGATGGCATTCACCAGCGGCGATCACAACGACATTTACCGGTACGACCGCCTCGCCAGCGTCGTCGGCATCGGCGCCGCGTGGCAGGCGGGGCCGCATGTGCGACTTTCCGCCGACTGGGGCAGGAACATGACCGACTTCGGCCGCATGATGAACGGCACACCCCTCTACAACTACAACGCGGATACCTCGACGTACACGATCAACGGGCGCCGTGCGGGCAGCGCACCCTCGTTCTGGATGCTGCGCTGCGACATCGGCGCGAGCGACACCGACCGCCCCGGCAGCTGGAACGCATTTGTCGACTATAAGCATTTCAACCACGGATCGTTCTTCGGCGGCAACGGCACCGAGAGCCTGCCCGACCGCTACATCGACGGCATCAAGAGCTTTACCGTCGGCGGCGGCTATGTGCCGATAGAGAACCTCCTCGTCGAGGCATTCTACACCTTCGGCGCGAAGGGCATCGGTAGCCGCGATACACTCTACGGGGCGGAGCGGTTTAAGCTCGGAGATTATTTCCGGATGCAGGTAACATATAAATTCTAAGGGCGTGACACGGGATTTTCGCGCACGGCGGTGTCAATACGCCGCCCTCTATATCGTTACCGGGCACGGCACGCCGTGCCCCTACGGGGGCGGCATGGATGGGTAGGTTTTCATAAACATGACGCCTTCCTCGCATTCTCCTCACTTCCTAGCTCTGCATCGAAACTTCCGCATCACTTACTGTACGGTTCTATGTGCGGGATTTTCGCGCATAACATTTTCCTTCATCGTGGGAAACAAAAACGCCATATGCGCGTCCTGTAGGGGCGCTGCGGTGCCGCGCCCTCCTCCGATCTATGCGCGCATATCGATAGAAAACGCATGAAAGACGCGCCCATCATCTTCTCATGGACGTTATGCCGCCGTGTATCGTTCCGGGGCGCAGCAGCGCGGCGCCCCTACGGTGGCGGGTTAGGTTGCTTTGTTTCCATCAACAAGGAACGCTCCCTAGCTCATTCCTTGTTCTGCATTGAGTCTCCGTGTCACTTACTGTACGGTTCTATGTGCGGGATTTTCGCGCATCACCGTATCGTTACATCGTGGGCAGGCGCGTCAAATCATGCGCGCAACGTAGGGGCACGGCGCTGCCGTGCCCTCTGCCGATACACGCGCGCCCAGCATCGTTGGGAGACCTCACAATCAATGCGGCCTCCCCAACAACCAAAACCGAGTCCGGCGTACGACCTCCCATCGTACCCGGACTTATTTTTCATGCGAAGAGTCCCCGCCGCTCTTGTCACATAAAATATTTTCGTAGTATAATGGGAACAAGGAGATGAGGCACGCGATGAAATCGGGGAACCGCAAATACAAGGATTCGCTCTTTCGGGATATATTCAACGATCCGCTGCGCCTGCCCAGCCTCTGCGCGGCGCTGGAGGGGATTGCGGCATCCCCCGACGAAATAAGGCTCGCGACCATCGATGAAACGCTATTTTCCGGGATCAAGAACGACGTGAGTTTCTTCGTGCGCGATCGGCATGTGCTCCTCGCCGAACATCAAAGCACGATCAATGCGAACATGCCGCTGCGGCTCGCCATGTACCTCATGGAAATCTATCGGCAGTATGTTCCTGCGGATGCGGTCTACAAGAAAGAATTGATCCCACTCCCCGCGCCGCATTTCTATGTGTTCTACAACGGCACAGAGGAGATGCCCGATCAACAGACATTGAGGCTCTCTGACGCCTTCGGCGAAGTGCGGGGCGCGATGGAATTCGAGGTTGAGGTCATCAACATCAATGATACACCGGAGCGCCCGATCCTAAAAAGATGCCATGAATTGAAATCCTATAGCGTCTTTATCGCCAAGGTGCGCGAGCGTGTCAAAAATGGAAGTATGCTCAAACCCGCCGTCATCGACGCGGTAAAGTACTGCATCAAGCACGATTATCTCAGAGATTATTTCCGGAAAAAGTATGAAGAGGAGGTTTTCGATATGCTGAATTTTTCCTGGGATCAGGAACGCGCCCTTGAAGTACGCGCCGAGGAGGCCATGGAAAAGGGATTGGAAAAGGGATTGGAAAAGGGATTGGAAAAGGGATTAACCACATCTATTCGTAAAATGATGGAGAGACTCGGCGTATCTATGGAAAAGGCGATGGATGTCCTGGAGATCCCGGCAGCAGAACGCGCAAAGTATACCATGATGGTTAAGGGATAAAGATATGCTGAATTTTGCCTGGGATCAGGAGCGCGCCCTCGAAGTGCGAGCCGAGGAAGCGATGGAAAATTTGCAATGCCCCCCAGAAAAGGCAATGGACGCGCTGTCCGTGCCCACGTCGGAGCGCGGCCGATATAAGGCGATGTTGTAGAAATTAAAAAATATGATAAAGATACGCCGTCTGACCGGACGGCGTATTTTTTATGAAAAAATCCTCTGGCAAAATAAATATAAATCAATGATCTAAAATAGCGATAAATAACCATAAATTAAGATAAATACACCGCGACCGCTTCCGGTATCTCTGCAATTCTCCCCCTTGAAAAAGGCTTTGCAATCGTTCATAATATAGGAAAGTTACACACTGCAAAGGAGCCGATACGATGATCAAAGAATCCACCTATGCCGCGGTCGATACGCTCGTCGCGCGCTATCCCGCGTTGGACGTCTGCGCCGCGGAGGTCCGCGCTGCGGTCACGGCGCTCTGCGAATGCTACCATGCGGGCGGCAAGCTCATCATCTGCGGGAACGGCGGCTCCGCGTCGGACGCGGAGCACATCGTCGGCGAGCTGATGAAGGGCTTCCTCCTGCCGCGCCATCTCGACGAGGAGATGCTCGACAAGCTGCACGCCGCATGCGATGCGAAGGACCCGCGCGCGGTCGATTATTTTATGCGGAATTTACAGGGCGCACTCCCCGCGATCTCGCTGCCCTCGCAGCTCGCGATCAGCACGGCGTTCTCGAACGATCAGGCGCCCGATCTGACCTTCGCCCAGCAGGTGCTCGGCCTCGGAAAGCCCGGCGATGTGCTGCTCGGCATCACGACGTCGGGGAACTCGAAGAATGTGATCTACGCGTTTGAGATCGCGGAGGCGCTCGGGATGCGGACGATCGCGCTCACGGGGACGCCGGGGGGGCGCGTGGCGGCGGATTCTCTCGCAGACATCGTGATCAAGGCGCCGTCGAGCGAGACGTATGTGATCCAGGAGTATCATCTACCGATTTATCATGCGCTTTGTATTGCAGCCGAAAAAGAATTCTTTGAGGTGTGACACGGGATTTTGGCGCATAGCTGTGTCATATCGAAAAATCCTACGGTGGCGGCGTGGATTGCTACATGTTCGTGAAAAGACGCCTGCCTCGCATTCTCCTCATTCCTCGCTACGCGTCGAAACTTCCGCATCACTGAGGCCGCGGTAAAAAGGCGTGACATGGGATGTATGCCGTGCCGCGCGGCGTTTGCCGCAGCGATTTTTAAGCTGTGCTTTTTTCGCAAGGCAAATGCCAAGCGGCAATCCAGCATCAAACTTCTGCGGCAGACACACGCTGTATCTCCGGCCATGCATTCGCTATCACATCTGCGCGCATGACCGGCACTACGTATATTGCCGTGATTTCCGGCGCTATGAGATATCGACGTGTCGTCGCCGTATGTCGCGCCGCGCGGCGTTTGCCGCAACGTTTAAGCCGTTCTTTTTTTCGCAAGGCAAATGCCAGGCGCCATCGAAATCTATCATTAAAAACCTCGTTTCAGTTACGAAGGAGACCATACCATGCCCCTCACGCACGACGACTTTATGAAACTCGCGAATGGCAGCGACATCCGCGGCGTCGCGGTCCCCGGCGTCCCGAATGAACCTGTGACGCTGACGCCGGAGGCGGCGAACCGCATTGCCGCGGGGTTCATCCGCCTGCTCTCTGAGCAGACGGGCAAGACGCCCGTAGAGCTGCGCATCGCGGTCGGCCACGACTCGCGCATCTCGGCGCTCGCACTCAAGGACTGCGTGCTGACGGGCATCACCCACACGGGCGCGTACGGGATCGACTGTGTGCTCGCTTCGACGCCCGCCATGTTCATGGCGACGATCCTCGAGGACACAGCCGCGGACGGCTCGATCATGATCACGGCGAGCCATCTGCCATACAATCGCAACGGACTGAAGTTCTTCACGGCGGCGGGCGGCGCCGATAAAAAGGACATCCTACAGATCCTCGCCTACGCGGCGGAGGCGGAGGAGGCGCACGGCACGCTCGATCATGTGATGAAGTTCGACCTCATCGGCCGCTACAGTGCGTATCTCATCGATCAGATCCGCACGGCGCTCGGCGGCGCCGAAAAGCCGCTCGCGGGCATGCACATTGTCGTCGACGCGGGCAACGGTGCGGGCGGATTCTTCGCGGGACGCATCCTAACGCCGCTCGGGGCCGATACGACGGGCAGCCGCTATCTGGACCCGGACGGGCGCTTCCCGAACCATGTGCCGAATCCGGAGGACCCCGTGGCGATGCTGGCGATCAAGGAGGCGGTGATCGAGTCGGGCGCCGATCTCGGCCTCATCTTTGACACGGACGTCGACCGCATGAGCGCCGTGCTCGCGGACGGCGCGGACATCAGCCGCAATGCACTGATCGCGATGATGGCGGCGATCCTCGCGCCCGACTATCCGGGGAGCACGATCATCACGGACTCGGTGACGTCCGACGGGCTCACGGACTTCCTCGAAAAGGACCTCGGGCTCAAGCATCTACGCTATATGCGCGGCTACAAGAACGTGATCAACGAGTGCATCCGGCGCAATGCGGCGGGTGAGGTCTCCCCGCTCGCGATCGAGACGTCGGGCCACGGCGCGCTCAGCGAGAACTACTATCTCGACGACGGGGCGTATCTGGCGGTCAAGCTGATCGTCGCGGCGGCCAAAGCCCGTGCCGAGGGGCGCACCCTCGCAGGGCTCATCGCAAATCTCCGCCAGCCGAAGGAGACGCGCGAGATCCGCATCCACATCCGCGGCGCCGCGGATGCAAAGGCCTACGGCAATACGGTGCTCGCGGCGTTCGCGCAGCGCGCCGAGGACGCGGGGCTGAGGATCGCGCAGCCCTCCTACGAGGGGGTGCGCATCGTCTTCCCGAACGGCTGGGCGCTGCTGCGGATGTCGCTGCACGATCCGAATCTGCCGCTCAATATCGAGTCGGACGAGACGGGCGGCGCGGACGTCATCGAGCGCCGGGTCAAAGAACTCGTCACGGGCTTTGACGCGCTCGACCTCTCCGGCTTTCATGTATAACGTGCGGCACGCGGCTGCAACCGCGCCCTGCGCGCCGCCCCCCAATGCCCCCCGCATCCGATGCGGGACTGCTGCACGAACGGATGAACCGGGTGCGGCAGTCCCGCTTTTTATTAAAAACGCTATTCTTTTGCCTTTTAAATTGTGGTATAATAATTCATCATCGTATCATTGGCAGGATCGATCGAACAGGCCTGCCGCGGGAAGGGTCTAGGCACCGGGGGGGAAGGCTGCCGGATATGAATAGGGTTTTGAAATTTCTGCGGGGCAACTGGATCACGCTCGTCTCGATCAGTCTCCTCTCCGCGGCCGCGGTCTTTGCGTGGCAGTCGCTCGACGCCCCGCTCGATCCGGAGATCAAGGCGACGTACGCTGTGATCGAGGGGAATCCGGAGTACAAGGACATCGTCGGCTTTCACGCGGACCGGTTCGACTGGCAGCCGTACGACTACCCGATTCCGCCGCGGATGCCGCGGGGGACGACGACGGTCTATGTGTCCTTTCAGATTCCGCTGTCGGCGCGCTTCGTCGGCGATCACATCCTCTTTACGACGACGAACCAGGACGCCTATGTGTACCTCGACGACGATCTGGTCTATATGCACGGCGACTGGGACCGTCTGACGGATACGCGCGGCCGCACGTTCCACTATGTGCATCTCGACGAGAACCTCGCGGGCAAGCGCGTGACGATCATGCTGCACTCGGGCTACCCGAACTGGATCGGGAGCATCGACTATCTCCGGTTCGGCAGTGAGTGGGAACTGATCCGTAAACTGAGCGCTGCGGATGCGATCTATATCGCGAGCCTGTCGGTCGCGTTCTCGATGATCGCGCTCCTCATCATGGGCCTCATCTGGCGCGACACGCACATCCGGCGGCCGATGCAGCTCTATCTCGTCGGCTTCCTGCTGAGCTTCATCCTGTGGACGACGGGGACCTCGTCGTTCTTCCCGCGCGTCTTCGGCCTCGCGCCCATCTGGTGGGAGACCCATCTCATCATGCTCTACGTCATGCCGATCGCGCTCGTCCGCATCATCCGCGAGATCGTATCGCCGCGCTTCATCCGGCGCGTGCAGGGGACGTGGAACGTCTTCGCCCTCATCTTTATCATCGCGACGATCGCCGAGGTCGCGGGCTTCGAGGGCTATATGAACCTCCTCTTCCTCTACTATCCCGTGCTGCTCGTCGGCTGCACGGTGCTCATCTACGCGCTCATCCGTTCGAGCTGGACGCATCACCCCGCCTGCCGCTACGGTACGTTCGCCATGATCTCATTCGTCGTCTTCGGCGGGATCGACGCGCTCCACTGGGAGTACCACCGCGCGGCCGTGACGCTCTCGACGACGGTGTTCTCGGTCTATACGACGTTGCCCTTCATCTTCTTCCTCATGCGCGAGCAAATGCTGCGCGATGCGGCGCTCGCCCGCGAGAACGCGGTGCTCTCCAAGGAGCTGGAGATCACCCAGGACGAGGCGCAGCACGACGCGCTGACGGGCTGCTACAACCGGCACTATCTAAAGGAGGGGTTCGAGAACTTCTCCGCGCTCGCGAACGAGCGGGGCTTCCGGTTCTCCTTTGCGATCTTCGACGTGGACCACTTCAAGACGGTCAACGATACGAAAGGGCATCTCGCGGGCGACCGGATCCTAAAGCAGATCGCGGATACCGTACACGCGGCGATCGACCGCCGCCACATCTTCATCCGCTACGGGGGCGACGAGTTCATACTGCTCGCCCTGCACTACGATCTGGCCGCCATGACCGCGTTCTGCGAGGAACTGCGCGAACGACTCGTGCAGGCGCTCGACGGCGTCACCATGAGCTTCGGCGTATCGACGTGGCACGGCGGCAAGGACCGCCTGCGCGCGCTCATCGACCGTGCCGACCGTGCGCTCTACCTCTCGAAGGAGAAGGGGCGCAACACGGTCTCCTCCGAGGACGAGACGGACGCCTGTACATAAGGCGTCAATCATAGAAAACGGGGCCGCCGCACGAAAATGATGCGGCGGCCTCTTTCATTTGATTGCAGACGCCATCTATGCTACAATGATATGGAATTTCATTTCATTGTATGAACAGGAGAATTCATTATGCCTGCATTAGATCATGGATTCAAGGCGCACTTCTTCCGATGGGATGGCCGCCTCAACCGCAAGCGCTACATCAAGCGTGCGCTCGTCCTCAACGCGGTCACGCTCGTGCTTGCCGGAATCGCAGCCGCACTGCTCGCCGCGCTGAACTTCGACCCCACCCTGGAGCCGTGGGAACGGGAAAACGACGCAGCCGGCTCCGTCGTCCTCGGCGTCATGCTGCTGACGTTCATCCCCATCATCATCTCGGGCTATATGGTGTCGATCCGCCGCCTGCACGACCTCGGCATGTCGGGCTGCTGGCTGCTCGCAGGCGGCATCCCGTTCCTCGGCCCCGCATTCGTCCTCTATCTGCTCTGCAAAAAGGGGACGGCTGGCGTGAACGCCTACGGCGCCGATCCGCTCGATCCGGCGCGCGGCGGCTGCGCCGGGGAGCCTTTCGCAGCGCCCGCTCCCGCAGAGGGGACCGTATCCCCCGCGGCGCAGGCGCCGGAGGACACGGCTGTGGGCGGCACGCCCCCCGTGCAGCTGCCGCAGCTCTTTACATCCGCAGGCAGACTCTCGCGCAGCGGCTTTGCCCTGACGATCGGCGCCCTCCTCGGCGCGTTCGCGGGGCTTACCTGGATCGGCACCGCCATCATCCTGCCGCTCATCTACCTCGTCTCCACGAGCCTCTTCCGCGAGAGCACGCCCGCGTTCTGGACGCTCATCTGCGCGGCTGCGATGTGTGCCGGGGCCGCCTATACGCTCGTCCTGCCGCTCTTCGGCATCCCCGCCGCCGTCCGCCGCCTGCACGATATGGGCCGCAGCGGCTGGTGGGCGCTGCCCGTCGCCCTCTCCGGCTTTGCCGTGCTCGCGCTCAGTGCGGCGTTCATCCTCGTCTTCGTCGGATTGGGCGGCCTTGCCGCGTTGAGCCGCGGCCAGCTGCCGCCGACCGCGGTGGGCGCGATCGGCGATCCCATGGTGTTTTCGGCCTGTATCGGCATCGGTCTACTCATCGCCGCGATCATCGTTCCGCTCCTATGCCTCTATACCGGATGGATCTTTTTCAAAAAGGGAACGCCTGCGGCGAATGCCTACGGTGCGCCGCCCCCGGAGGCGGCGCGGCCGTCCATCCGCGCCGCCTACTTCTCGGCCGGGGGGACGATCGACCGCAGGACGTTCCTCCTGCGCAGTCTCATTCTCCTCGGCGTCTTTTCGGCCTTTCTCTACTCCGTCGCGGATTTCGTGATCTCGCCGATCGGCATGATCCTCGCCCCGCTCGGCATCGTCCCGTACGGCGCGCACTACTACCTACTCCTGCTTGCCGCCGCCCTCTACCCGCTCGCCGCGCTCCCGCTCGTGCTGCGTCGCCTGCGCACCCTCGGAGACAGCCCCTATGAGGCGCTCTTCGTCTTTGCCTCGCTCCTGCCGTATGCCATCGTCTCGATCCCCATCGCACAGTGCATCGGCCTCACACAGGATCCGAACGCCATCGATCAGGACGCCCGCATCGGCGCGCTCGTCACCGTCGAGCCGACGAGCACCTCGATCATCGTCGCCGCATTCTGGCTCGTCTCTGGCATTGCCGCCATCGTCACCATCGCGCGTCTGCTGCGAAAATAAGAGGCTGCCCGCGCATCACGGGGGATGCACACCGCACGGGTAGATGCCGTATCGCTGCGCAAAGTATCGCGTTTGTAGCTTCATCGTACTGACAGGAGAACGCTCTTGGACCATACGCCTGCGCCGGAATCGTCCCTGCGCTTTTTCTCGACGGCGGGGCGGCTCTCCCGCTGCGACTTTGCACGCACGCTCGCCGCACTCTTCGGCGGGCTGAGGCTCCTCGTCTGCGCCCTCGCAAGCGTACTCCTCATCGCCGCAGTCGATCTCGTCATCATGCCACTGTGCATTGTACTGACTACGCTCGGCCTTCTCCCATACAACGCCGCACAATACGTCTTCCTGCTTGCCGCCGCCCTCTACCCGCTCGCCGCGCTCCCGCTCGTGCTGCGCCGCCTGCGCACCCTCGGACGCAGCCCCTATGAGGCGATCCTCGTCTATGCGTCCCTCCTGCCGACGCCCGTCGTCTCCATATACGTCGCCGACTTCTTCACCCGGATGGCGCAATACGGCGCGCAGCCGCACGGCCGGGCCGGCGATCCCGCCGCGCAGTTCTCGCTCCTTGCCATGGAGCCGGGCCTCGGTACCCTCATAGGCGCCGCCCTCACCGTCCTCTGCGCCGCGGGGAGCATCGTCGGCATCGTCCGCCTGCTCCAAAAAGACGATCCGTGCGCGGGCAAAACGCGATAGAAAGCGACAGAGGTCCTATTGGAGCGCGCATACGTCCCATGCTACAATAGAAAGCGCGTTCACTGTATCAATGGAAGGAGCTATCATGCACAAAATCGACAACGGACTCATAGAGAATTTCTTTAACTACGAGGGGCGTCTCAACCGCAAGCGCTATATCTTCCGCAACCTCGCGCTGTGGGGCATTTCATTTGCGCTCTACGTCCTCATGATAATCCTCATCGTGATCATCGCCATGGTCGCGCAGCCGCATTCCCCGGACGATGAGGCCATGCTGGGCGGGGGCGCGCTGCTCCTCTACGGTCTGTTCTTCCTGCTCTGCCTGCCGCTGACCGTCTCGGCCTACATGCTGATGATCCGCCGTCTACACGACCTCAACCTGTCGGGCTTCTTCTGCCTCCTCACGCTCGTGCCGTTCGTCAACCTCGGTCTTGAGATCTATCTGCTCTTTAAACAGGGTACCGTGGGCGATAACGAATACGGCCCCGATCCGCTCGATCCGGCGGGCTACGTC
>CAUQAR010000045.1:0-11962 GCA_963515775.1 uncultured Selenomonas sp.
AGACGCATCAGGCGATGGAGGCGCTCATTCACAACTTCAACACGCTCCACTCGCGCGCGGGCGCACAGGTACCCTTTAGCTCCATCAACTACGGTCTCGACACCTCGCCCGAGGGCCGGCTCGTCATCCGCGAAGTCCTCAGCGCCATCTGGCAGGGGCTCGGCAACGGCGAGACGGCGATCTTCCCGATCTCCGTCTTCCAGCTCAAGGCCGGCATCAACTACAACCCCGAGGACCCGAACTACGACCTCTTCATCGAGTCGTGCCGCGTCAGCGCGCGGCGGCTCTTCCCGAACTACGTCAACCTCGACGCGCCGTACAACCTCCAGTACTACAAGCCCGGCGACTACAACAGCTGCGTCGCGACCATGGGCTGCCGCACGCGCGTCATGAGCAACGTCAACGGCCCCGAGCAGTCGGGCAGCCGCGGCAACTTCTCCTTTACGACCATCAATCTGCCGAAGCTCGCGCTCGAGGCGAAGGGCGATCTGGGTAAATTCTGGGCGCTCTACGATCACTACATCGAGCTCTGCCACGACTATCTACTCGACCGGCTCAAGGTCATCGAGGAAAAGCATGTGTATAACTACCCCTTCCTCATGGGGCAGGGCGTCTGGATGGGCAGTGAAAAACTCAGCCAGGTTGACTCCATCAAGGGCGTCTTGCGGCACGCATCTTTTTCCATCGGCTTCTGCGGGCTCGCCGAGTGCCTCGTCGCACTCATCGGCAAGCACCACGGCGAGAGCGAAGAGGCGCAGGAGCTCGGCCTGCGGATCGTCGGGCATCTGCGAGAAAAGACCGACGCCTACACCAAGGCGGAGAGCCGCAACTGGTCGACATTCGGCACACCCGCCGAGAGCACCGCGGGACAGTTCCAGCGCGCGAACAAGAAGGCGTACGGAATCGTCCCCGGCGTCACCGACCGCGGCTACATGACCAACTCCAGCCATGTGCCCGTCTACTACAACATCAGCGCCTACGACAAGATCCGCATCGAGGCGCCGTACCACGCCCTCGAAAACGCGGGGCATATCGCCTACATCGAGATGGACGGCGACCCGTCGAAGAACGTCAAGGCCTTCGAGAAAGTCGTCCGCGCCATGCACGATGCAGACATGGGCTACTTCTCCATCAACCACCCCGTCGACCGCGACCCCGTCTGCGGCTACACCGGGCTGATTGAAAACGAATGCCCGCACTGCCACCGCAAGGAAAAATCCTTCGGCACCATGACCGTGCCGCGCATGAAGGACTAAGACCACATCGAGCAAACGAAAAGCACGCTTCCCGTAGAAGGGGCGTGCTTTTTCGTTGCGTTGAGGATAAAATTGCGATACAATAATCTTGTTATAATGTTCGGCGCATATACAGCCGTCATGGATATACGAATTTGTTTCAAGGAGATGACATCCAATGGAAGATGATAGAGAAGTAATTGAGTATTTTGACGACATACCTATTATGAAACGTAAACCGATTGCGTGTCCGTTTTCAAATCTGCTGGAGATAGTCACATACTATCACGGCGTCGCGCAGCGTATGGATCTGGATGAGCTTGACTGTTTTATTGATAACGACTATGCGGAAAAGAAAGACCATTTTCCCAAATGTATTTCCGCAGAAGATATGATGCACATCATTATCGCAACATATGTGGAGTCGCTAAAGAATACGTCTAGTGCGGCGTGGATGGATTTCGATGAGAAAGAGATGGATGCACTCTTAGATCACGAATTTTTCCGGGAGTACGATATGAACGTGCTCCGATACAGGGGATATAAACCAAAAGTCACGGCGTCTATGCCGCACCCCAAGCGAATGCGCATATTCAAAAGAAAGTACGGTTTGCTGGAACTTTATACCTATACGAAGCTGCAAAGCATCGCCGCTTCTGTTCTGCCGGAAAATCGGAGCGGCATGTTATGGTACCTTTGGTGCTTTGAAGATTTCCTTCCCATCTTAGTGGACAATGGCTTCTGCAGCGCTGTTGCGGATGTCTACAAACAATTGGGGAAAAATTGGTTTTGCCGTTCCGATATGGGGGGGAAAAATTTCGATGCTGTACTTTATGTATGGTGCTATAAAGCCATCCTAGCCTGCCGGGAGACCAATGCCGTGGCGCGGGATCAGCTCCGCAAGGATTTGCTGAATATCTATTCCGAATATCTGATGCTGTACGCACGGAGCGAGCCGTCCAAGCAAAAGGATGAATGGATGGAGACGCTGAAAGACGGCGTTGAACATTTTGACGATGTGCAGATCAGCGATCTTCGGGAACAATTAACCATGCGCGAGCATGAAAACAGCGAGCTGCGGCAGGATAAAGAGTCCCTGCAGAAAACGTGCGATGCGTTCCGCGCGCAGATCCAATGCCTGCAGAACGACGACTGGACGGACGGCGAAAAAATCAGCACGATGCTCGACTGGATCTACAGGAGCATGCCGGACCCCGTCAATTTTGACAAAACGAAACAGCAGCTCGCGGACATCTGGGAGCAGCTTTCGGACAGCAGCCGGCTGGCCATCAGAAAATCGCTAGGGATTTTCGGGCTGATCGGCGCGGCGGACTGTGCGGTCTTTCCGCTGGTCTGCAGCGTGGAGCAGGAATTTAATCTGAATTTCTTCGAGCCGTTTAAGCGGAGCAAACAGTACCGGGCGATTAAAAATCCAATTTGCCGCAGCCCCAAATACGAGACGACGCACAAGGCGCTGTATTCGGCGAAAGACCACCCGACGATGGGCAATATCCCGTTCATCGGCAGAGCAGTCAAGGAGAAAAAGGGGGCAGAAGCAAGCGACGTGATCACCGCGTTTGCCAAGTTCTTGGGGAACGAAAAAGAAGCGTTTTGCCGCCTCTGCGAGGCTGTCGACCGCTATCGCGTCGGACTAAAGAAGTACCGGCTCGTGGACCTGCGCAACGGATTGGCGCACGGCGACCGCGCTGTGGAGAAAGACTGCGACGAGAGCTGTTTCAACGACGTCAGGAGCATGCTCTACGAACCGCCCATACAGATTATGTACGGGATCGTATCGCATTCCAAAAAATAAATCGTTCACAATACGATGCACTGACGGAAGATGTAGAAACAAAGCTCGATGGAGCCGATACCGCGGCAGGCACGGACAGCGCGCGTCTTACGCATGACGAGGTTTTTCGTGCTGCGCGGGGCATCGTTGATGAAGGATTATATGCTCACATACCTTCCGCTTTTCCGCAGGGACCTCAATGAGATTGTCCGCTATATGACCGATGTTCTCAAGAATCCGCAGGCGGCAGCGCGGTTGATTGATGATGTAGAAGCTGCCGTCCGTAAGCGGCTGCATATGCCGGAGGCAACCGCTCCTTATCCTTCGACGAAGCGGCGCGCGCTGCCGTATGATCCAATCTATGTGCGCGGGTACATTGTGTTCTATGTCGTCATCGGCGATACCATGGAAGTGCGCCGCATTCTTTACAGCCGCAGGAACATTGCCGAGGCGCTTTGATATGGGGGATGCACTGCTTTTCACCGATACGGCGCAAGGAGCGCGTGGCTTTCCTCCAACAGCTCGGGATGATAGCGCTTCGGCAGCGTGGATGCCTTGGCCAGCGCCCACAGTGCCGCGGCGGCTTTGAGGCGGTTCGTGTAGATGCGGCTGCGCGGATCGGCGCAGAAGCCCTTGAGGAAACGGTTCCATTCACAAGCTGCGTTGTCATATTTCGCATAATCTGACGCCCGGTAATACAGCGCGAGCAAATCCCGCACGGTGAATGTTCTGTCCTGCGTGCGCTTCACCTTGCGCCATGCTGCTGCCATATCGGCGTTGAATTTGAAATTTCGGACGCCTGTCACCTCGGAAAAATATGCGCGAAACGCCGCGTTGAACGCAAAATTGCAGTCGAGCAGCGGACAGTCGAGAGAAACCTCCCGGCTGCCGGTTCTGCGGGATTCTTTTTGCGGCCGGATCAGCCGGCCGTTAAAATACGCCTCGATCGTCTCGTTCAGCTCCGCTTTCGTTCCCGTATGACGGATGCCGTCTCGGCTGAGATCAAATGCGTCCATGGAGACAACGTATTTAGTGTAATTGTCGCGGAGATTTTCGGGGGGCATCCCCATTCCGCTCTCATTCTAGAGCATTTATAACTGACAAACAAGTAGGAAAATATACGGCGTATGAGGGATATTCATTTTGGAAAATTCCAAATCAATGATATAATAAATCTGATTTGAGCCGGTAAAGGAGGAACAATGATGAAGTTTTTTATTGACACAGCAAAGGTGGAGGAGATTCGTGCGGCGAACGATATGGGCGTCATCTGCGGTGTGACGACGAATCCGTCGCTGATTGCGAAGGAGGGGCGCGACTTCAAGGAGGTGATCGCCGAGATTGCATCCATCGTGGACGGAGCGATCAGCGGCGAGGTGAAGGCAACAACGACGGATGCCGCGGGCATGGTCGCGGAGGGACGCGAGATCGCGGCGATTCATCCGAATATGGTGGTGAAGATCCCCATGACGGTCGAGGGGCTGAAGGCAGTGAAGCAGCTCTCGGCGGAACATATCAAAACAAACGTGACGCTCGTCTTCAGCGCGGGGCAGGCGCTGCTGGCGGCGCGCGCGGGGGCAACCTATGTGTCGCCGTTCCTCGGGCGGCTCGACGATATTTCCGTGCCGGGCATCGACCTCATCCGCAGCATCGCCGAGATCTTTCGCATCCATGACATCCGGACCGAGATCATCGCGGCGAGCGTGCGCCATCCGATCCATGTGGTCGACTGTGCGCTTGCCGGAGCGGACATCGCGACCGTGCCGTACAAGGTGCTCGAGCAGATGACACATCATCCGCTCACGGATCAGGGGATTGAGAAGTTTCGTAAGGATTCTGTTGAGGCGTCAGCTTTGATGCACAGCTAGGAATAACGAGAATGCGAGCGACGGCGTAGTTAAAAGCTACTCCGAGCGAAGCATTCGATGTTATGACAACGCTGTGCGCAAAGATCACGTCTCACAGTTCGTAGACCATTGCAAACGCCGGCCCAAATAAGAGCAAGAGCAGCATAAAGAGCAGGAAGAGCATCTGCGCGCAGCCGCCCTCTTTGATGGCGCCCAGTGCGCTGCTGATGCGCGCAGTCACAGGCACAGCGTCCTCCACGATGCGCCACGCGCCGCCCGTGCGCGGACGCACATACGGATAGCTGCAAAGGGCGGCGCGCACGCCCCGCATCCAACCTGCAAGCGCAAGTGGGAGCGCGACGAACTCCCATGCCATGAGGAGTGCCAGCCGATCCCTCTCAAAGAGCTGCGGAATCTTTGCCGCGTCGCCGTCCAGGGCGAGATAGAGCATCGCCAAGAGGAGCGGCGCAAAGAGGAGCACGAGATAGACCGTAACAATCGATGCCATACGCCGAAACGGCATGAATCGATACTCTACGGGGACGGATTCCCCTTTGTATTTCTCATAAAAGACGGGATACGCCACATCGTCCTTCGCCGTGACCGCGCTCTCATCCACAACGAGTCTACGCGTCTTTGCATCGCGCCGTTGCTGCTCCTGCGTGCCGAAGAACCGCTTGAGGAATACCGGTGTCCCCCGCACCTTATAAAACGCAAAGATGGGCAGGGCAAAGACGGCGGTAAAGACGGCGGGTATTCCGAGAAGCTCAAAGAGCGTTCCCTCCGCGCCCGACGTCCCTGCCGTGGGAAAGCTAATGAGCCCCAGCCACGCGAAATAAAGGAGCGCCGTGAGGAGGATCGGCTCGATGTACCACGGCGTCTTCTTCTCGACGATGCCCGTGTAGACGGCGACCTGCCCCGTCTGTCCGTTGACCCCAACTTGGAGGGGCGCGCCGCCCTCTGCACCGGGACTACTCATACGAAGGTTCACATAGTAGATGGGCAGGAGGATCGGCGCCGACGCGACGCCTTTGAGGTCGAGTGCCAACGCGGTCTGCGGCGTGTGCATCGACGCCCTCACATAGCTGTCGAGCTCCTCATGTACTTCGCACGAGAGATCCTCGACCGTTTTGTCATAGCCGTCTTTCTCCACCTGCGCCGTGAGCCCCGCGAGATAGCCGAAATGAAATGCGCGCAGCCCCGACCAGTCGAACGGCTCGACGCGGTCGAGGAGATCGTTCGGCAAATTGTCCGAGGTGACGACGGCCTTGTGGTTCAGAAAACTCCGCCCTACAAATGCGCGCTCGTCGCCCTGTGCGCGCCGCACGGTAAAGGAGAACGGCCCCTGAAAGAGACGGTAGGGCAGATAGACCCCGCTCAGCCGCACAGCCCCCTTCGCCGGTGCGCGCAGCTCGTCCATATGCGCGCGCAGGAGCTCCGCGGCGGGCTTCCCCTTGTTCTCCTCCATCCATTTTTTGAGGATTTGGAACGCCTCCTCCTCCGTTATGGCAAAGGGGATGACAGCCGTCGGGAAATGCTCTGTATCAAAGATTTCTTTCCGCACGAGAGGACTGCCACAGACCCCGCAGACCGCCGTCATATCGTCCGCCGTCGTCTGCACCTCTGCGCCGCAGGTTCTGCACGCCATGATCGCGGCGTCTGCACCCGCTGCCGCGACCTCATCACGGCGGTGCGCCGCCCATGCGTGCAGCTTTTCCTGTGCGGCATCCGCCGATTCCTCGTTGCCGCAGAACGGGCACCGATAATGTCCTTCGATGATGTTGTACGCCATGCCGCCGCCGCATGTCCCGCATTGCAGCGCGAACGGCGTTTCGGCACGAGAGGTATTGTGGGGCATGATACAGTCTCCTTTACGAATGCGTTGGCGGTCGCCGTATCATATCTTTCGGCGCTGCGCTGAGCGTTGTGAATCGTGACAGCTGCTCACGATGTAAGGTCTGCCGTGCAGGAACACGCTGCGTCGCCCGGCTTCGTACCGATTCAGCGTTTTGCCCATGCGGTGAAGTGCCACATGCCGCTCCTGCCGATGTACTCCGGTATCATGTCGTCGTACCAGCCGCACGCATCGAGATAGTCGCGCATCGCGATATTGCTCGTGTAGACCTCCATCCGTCCGCTCGGCAGCGCGCTGCGCAGCTCGCTCTCGGCGGAGGACGGGCTGCTCGGTGCATACATCGTGTAGCTGCTGCCGTCCTTGACGAAGACGGCGAACTTCCGCGCGCTGATCTCAGAGCAGAACGCGCTCTCGCTGAGCGTGCTCTTCGTCATTGCAAGGCATAGACTCATCGTGAGCAG
Source organism: uncultured Selenomonas sp. (assembly GCA_963515775.1). Classification (GTDB taxonomy): domain Bacteria; phylum Bacillota; class Negativicutes; order Selenomonadales; family Selenomonadaceae; genus Centipeda. The sequence continues at coordinate 7,191 of CAUQAR010000045.1, forward strand.
CATCATGGCGGCGGCGAGGCTTACGATTCGTTGCAACATGATGATAATCTCCTTTCGCGTACTTACTCATAACGGTGGAATGTAAAATGATAGACCGTGCGCTCATAAACCATGGAGTTCAAACGCCCCTCAAGGATGATGGGTTCAAGGTACGCCAAATCGCCGTACTCACCCAGATACGCGAGCAGTCCGTCATTCGTCGCATACGCTTCGACGGGGTCAAGACCGAGCATCATATTGATCTCATGCGCGGCATCATCTGCCGGCGGCATGGCGCTGTACTCTATGTAGCGCGCATCACCGGTCGGTACGTAGATGGACATGCGTCCCGCATCCTCCAGCCACAGCCGCCGCGCGGCAGTCTCATCGATGCAGCGGATGACGCCCGCCGCGCTGCAAATGCCCGATACGAGCATCGCTGCGGCAAAAAGGGCGGCAAAAATCATCTTTCGTTTCATCATCAATGCCTCCTTTAAGACCTAGGGATTTCTCATAGTGACACCGCGATGCGCCAAAATCGCGTGCCGTTCCGTACACTAAGTGACGCGCAAGTTTGGATGCAGAGCGAAGCGCTTTCGTTGCCGCTTGGCATTTGCCTTGCCAAAAAAGCACGGCTTAAAAATGGCTGCGGCAACCGCCGCGCGGCACGAATGGGTCGACTTAAATCCCTGCGTCGACGACGCCAGGCGCCAAGATCACGCGTCACGCCGTTCCCTAAGTGACGTGCAAGTTTGGATGCAGTACAAGGAATAAGAAAAAAACAAGGGCAGGCGTAGTTAAGACCTACGTCAACCGCAGTTTTTTTCGCAATGACACAGCGATGCACCAAAATCGCACGTCATGCCGTTCCCTAAGTGACACGGAAGTTTCGATGCATAGCTAGGAATGAGGAGAACGCGAGGAAGGCGTAGTTAAGACCTACGTCAACGAAGCGTTCGACGATATGACGAAGCTAGGCGCGAAAATCCCGTGTCACGCCTTTAGAATTTCCCGCTGCTCCCGCTCGCATGGCTCCCCGAGCTGCTTGATGCTTTCTTCCGTTTAACGCGCTGAACATCCGTGTAGAGATAAGTGTCCTCCTCCTGCTCGCACCGGAAACTGCCGGGCTTTAGATATGCGCCCGCCTCGAGCGCCGGCGCGACATTGCTCATCTGCCCGACGAGATAACGACGCGTGAGGAATGTGATGAGGAGTCCCGCGAGCAGCGCGGCGATCGGCACAGCCATACCGTACTCGTCCGCCGCCGACATCGCGCGCCCGTGCGCCTGATAAAAGGCGAGCAGCTCGTCCGCCTTCTCCACATAGGCGGTAAACCCGTCCGCATAGTGCCCTTCCTTCACATCGGGCAGCATCGCGTCCGCGAGCCGGTCCGTCCCCTCTCCCACGGGGATCGCCGCGCGGATCTTCTCATTCGTCGCGATCGTCCAGTCGCGCGTATCCATCGCGAGGAGGAGAATCACCGCGCCGCCCGGACTATCGCTGTAATACTTGGCGAGAATATCATTCGCATAGGCGGCCGCATTCTTGCCGCCGAGCGACTTCTCGACCGCCACGACGACGCTGACGCCGTATTTTTTATTAACGGCTGTAATCTTCTGTACGAGTGCTTTCTCATCGGTATCGCTGAGCACATCCGCCCCGTCGAAAACCGCCGGCATCTCGCCCGCCGCACGCACCGCAGGCGCCGCTGCTCCGATGAAAAATGTGCAGAGTAGAACGAGAAATGCCATACAACGCATATTCATCTGCATCTTTATGTCCTCCCTCCTCACATCATCATAAGCGCGATGCGCCCGATCGCATAGCAAATGAGCGTCGAGGCGGCGAACGTGATCGCCGTATATTTCTTGAGCTTGCCTTTGTCGACCGGCAGACTCCCGACCACCTTGCCGCTCTGCCCGTTCATCATGAACGTGTGGGGCTTCCCCTCGTACTGCGTCGTCAGGATCCAGACCGGCACCATCGCGTAGGAGACCGCGCCGCCCTCCTTGCCGATCACCGATGAGACAACCTCATACCTGTCGTACTGGCGCATCGTCTCGTCGAACAGGCCGACCATGCTCGTTCGGACGCGCTCGTCCGCGCGGTGGACGCTCGCCGCGGCATCCACATCGTATTTATCCGCGAGATAGCCCGTAAAATACGCGGGGGAGAACTCCTTCAGTGCGCGGTAATCGAACGGCTCGATGCTCTCCATGTAGGTATCGTCCATCTTCGTACTGCCGTCGGCAGGAATCTTCTCGAACATCGCGGAGCCGGCGCGCGTACATTGAAAATACCGCGTCTCCGTAATGTCCTCATCGTCGCTCGTATAGCGGTGCACATTCTCCGCCCTGTAAGAGACCGTCCCGCGCGCCTGTGCGTCAAAGAGCCAGAACGGAACGTACAGCCCCTGGATCTCCTTCATGCGGTTCGCCGATTTGAAATTGTCCGGGAGGAGCCGCTTGCCCTCGTAGAACGCCTTGAGCGCGGCGACCGCTTCGTCCTTCGTCTTTTGAAACGGAATGACATAATCGGGGCGCAGCGTCTCTGTAAAGCGCGCGGGCATCATCGTCGGGTTGCCGCAATAGCAGCACTCCGTCGCCATCGTGTTCGCGTCGCAGACGATCTCCGCGCCGCAGGTCGCGCAGTGAAAGCCCTGCATATTCCCGGCGTCCGCCGCGTCCCACGCCTTACCCGCCTGCGCGGGGTCCCAGTTGTTCTGTTTGCTGTCCTGTTCGGCCGCCTTCAGTGTCTGCTCCTGCGCGTAGAGCTGCTCGATGTCCTTGACCTGAAACGAGCTGCCGCAAAATTCGCAGCTCACATCGTCCTTTCCGGGCAGGAAACTGAGCGGCGCGCTGCATTTGGGGCAGACGTAGTTGACGGAATGTTGTTCCGGCATATATAATCACTCCTTTTGGTGTGACGCGGGATTTTACACGGTAATAACGCCAGGCGCGAAAATCCCCGTGATATCGCGGCCTAAGTGACACGGAAGTTTCGATGCATAGCGAGGAACAAGGAAAATACAAGGGAGGGTGTAGTAAGCCTACATCGACCGCAGTATTTTCCGCTGTGACAACGCTAGGCGCGAAAATCCCGTGTCACGTTCTGTCCTTCTCGTCAAACACATCCCCGCACTCCGGACAGAACTTCGGCGGATGCGCGGGGTCGTCCGGCTGCCAGCCGCATTTGTCGCAGCGATAGAGCGGCGCGCCCGCGGGGCGCTTCGCACCGCACTCCGAGCAAAAATTCCCTTGGTTCGTATGGCCGCATGCGCACGTCCATCCTGCCCCCGCCGCGGCCGCCGGTTTCGGCTTGCCGCAGCCCATACAGAACCTCCCGGTATTCGTCGTGCCGCATGCGCACGCCCAGCTCCCGGCCGCCGCGCCGGTGCCGCCTGCGGGCGGCTGCGGCGCCTGCACCTGCTGCGCCGCCTGCTGCTGTCCCATCGCAAAGAGATTCGTCGCGTTCATGCCGCCGGCTTGATTCGCCATGCCCATGCCCATGAATCCCATCGCCGCGCCCATCACGCCCTCGTTGCCCGCCGCCGTGACCATCGCCTCGGACTGCGCCCCGACGAGCCGCCCTGCGGCAAGGTTCGGGTCGGTGTAGAACGTTGCGTTCTGCGCGTCCATGATGCGCTTTTCGTCCTCCTCGTCCGCGCGCACACTGCTCACACCGAAGGAGACGATCTCGATGCCGCGCAAATCGCGCCATTTCGCCGAAAGCACATTGTTGAGCGCATCCGCGAGCTCCATCGTATGCGCGGGGAGCTCGTCGTAGCTGATCTTTGCCGCGCCGATCTTGGCAAACGCGGGCTGGAGCGCCGTGAGGAGCTCTGTCTTGAGCTGACCGTCGATCTCCGAGCGCAGATACTCGTCCGCCACGTTGCCCGCCACGTTCGTGTAGGAGAGAATCGGGTTGACGACGCGGAGCTATACTCGCCGAAGCATTTGATCCGCACCATGAGCCTCCGCTGCACACCACCCAGGTCGAGGATCGTCGGGAACGGGATGAGGCTCGGCGTACCGTATTTATTGCCGATGAGCTCCTTCATGTTGAAATAGTAAACGCGCTGGTCCTTCCCCGGATCGCCGCCGAACGTAAAGCGCCGCCCGATCTGCCTGAACGTGCCGATGATGCTCTCGCCGAGACTGCCGGAAAAGACCGACGGCTCCGTGGACTTGTCGTAGACAAATTCGCCCGGCTCCGCGCAGAGTTCGGCGACCTTGCCCGACTCGACGATGATCGCGCACTGTCCCGCGTTGACCGCGATGACGGAGCCGTTCGAGATGATGTTGTCCTCCGCCGTCGTGTTCGAGCTGCGCCCCTGCGAGCTCGTCCGTTTCCGCCCCTTGATGATGATGGTTTCCGGCGTCATCTCGTCGCAGTAGATGAATTCCTTCCACTGATCGGAGAGAACGCCGCCTACGGCGCCGGTGGCTGCTTTGATGAGACCCATATGTAAAACCTCCTTAAAGATGTGGCGTGCGATATTGGCGGCTAGCGGCGTCATATCGAAAAACACTTCGCTCGACGTAGGCTTTTAACTACGCCTTCGCTCGTGTTTTTCTCATTCCTTGCTATCCATCCAATCTTGCCCGCCACATAGGTTGCGGCAGTGGCACGGGATTTTCGCACCTCATGGTGCTATCCGACCGTTACGCCGTCATGTTTCGTGCCGCAGCCATTATTCAGCCGTGCTTTTTTGGCAAAGCAGGTACCCGAACGGCGCTCTAAGGAAACACTGATAAATTCTTATGTTGCGCAACTCTGCCTCGAAAGATTAC
>CAUQAR010000046.1:0-11939 GCA_963515775.1 uncultured Selenomonas sp.
CTCCCCACGTTAACAGTTGCACCTTTGCCGATGATCACGCCGTTCGGATTGACGATATAGACGTGGTTGCCGCCCTCAATCTTGCCATTGATATTCGAGGAGTTTGCACCTGTGACGATATTCAGATAGTTATGTGCCGCTGCTCCTGTCGTCACACCACCATCATATTGAACAATTTCGCCCTGATTGACGGAGTAGTCGCGCCAGTTGATAACATTGTTCGTCGCTGTGGATGTAATCTTCGTCGTGTTCGCCGTATTGCGATTGACATTGACCCCCGTCGTATAGTCATGCTCGCCCGTCGGGCCGGCAAACGCGACCTGTGGAATCAAAAACGCCCCCGCAAGCCCTGCCAGCAGCGTATACTGCACACGCCGCCTGAGTTCTAACATCCGATATTCGCTCATGTTACGCTCCCCTTATCTTTCAATTCACACATATATACTTACTCAGTATATCGAATATTATATGTCCTTTCATAATAGCATAAGCCTCGCATAAAAAGCAAGAAATCGCCCCAATGGTCCTAAGTCCATTAGGGCGATCGTTTTATCTTTTACTTGAGGAGGCTGAGCACCGCGCTCGAATTCTGATTTGCCTGTGCGAGCATGGCCTGTGCCGACTGCGTGAGCACGTTGTGCTTCGTATAGGCCGTCATTTCCTTCGCCATATCCGAATCGCGGATCACGGACTCGGACGCCTGCACGTTCTCGGACGCTACGGTCAGATTGCTGCTCGTATAGTTGAGCCGCGTCTGCACCGCACCGATCGCAACGGCCTGATCCGTCGCCTTGACCAGTGCGTTCTCGAACACATTGATCGCGGCATTTGCAGCTTCGCGTGTCGTCACTTGAATCTTTGGCCCTGCGCCGACAACATCAACACCTGTGGGAAGCGTTCCATGATCCCACCCCGCACCATTCGGGGACTGAAGACCAAGAGCCACCGATCGCATGTCTGTGAATCCGACTTTCGTCGCTTGATTCGCACGCACACCTGTTTGCAGCGTCAACGAGTTATCGGGGGATGGATTCTGCGCGCGTACACTTTCTTTAAAAGCATCTAAAACAGCGTTGACCTCATTGCGCATCCGTCCTTCACTGTCAGTCACGGCAAAGGTAATGCCTGCGATCTGTCCATCTACACCCGGATCATGCGCTCGAATGGTAAGAGCGTTCTGATTGTCCGGCGTATACACGTTTCGCCCATATTCATCCACACCGACAAGGGAATTTTTACTGTAATAGTTTGCATGGTTATTGGTGATAAGATTTATCGCCATCGTTAATGTTGCGGTATCTCCAATAGGCGAGAGGGATTTCGTATAGGTGACCCCATTCTTCGTCCATGAAGCTGTGAGAGTATCCGACGCATGGATTCCTACAGAATTTCCGTCACGACGACGAAGTTCTGTCAGCAAATCCGCAGGATCGGTTGTCGGATGTAGGCTATAATTCGTAAAGCTCGTATATGTCCCCCTGCCTGCGGGGCCTTTAACGAGCCCATTATGCGTTCCGTCAATCAGATACTTCCCGTTATACGTTGTGAGCGCATTATCGTCGATCTGATCAATCAGATGATCGACTTCCTTCTGGATCAGCGCACGGTCCTCATCCGTATTCGTGTCGTTCGCGGCGTTGATGGCCTTTTCCTTGAGAGTCTTTAGGATCTCGATCGTGGACTGCACCGCGCCCTCGGCCGTACGCATGAGCGCATTGCCGTTGTTCGTGTTGACGTTGTCCTGATCGAGCGCACGCACCTGCACGCGCATCCGCTCGGAGATCGCCATCCCGGAGGCGTCGTCGCCCGCGCTGTTGATCTTCATGCCGGAGGAGACTTTTTCGAGGCTCTTCGACAGCGCACTCTCGTTCTTATTTAATGTATTGAGCGTATTCACCGCCGACATGTTATTTTTAACCACCATCGCCATAAAGACTGCCTCCCTGAACAAAAATTCCTTTTTATCTGTCTCGCCGAACTATGACGGCGATACCGTACACATCATCTGCGTATTATATCGTCGAAACGAAGCGCCGACTTAAACGCTCCGGATGAAATTTTTCACGGCATGATGATGGATGGCGCCGCGATCGGATGATAAGAAATTGGGTGTCTCTTATTCTTAGTTATGCAGTATCGCCGCATATTTCTCCTGGTCGGTCGGCGGAATCTTCAGCATCTCCATCGCCTTCTCGATCGACCATCCGGTCCCGTCTACGAGGTTTCGGAGTGCAAATATCTGCCCTTGCTCCATACCTTTCTCCATGCCTTTCTCCATGCCTTGCTTCAGACCTTTTTCCAGTCCTTGTTTCATCCCCTGCTTGATTCCTTCCTGCAGGCTCACGGCTTTTTCTTCTTCTATTTCTGTCAAGAATGTCATATACTCTCGCCTCGTTTCTATATGTTCTTTGACCCTGTCGACTTCTGCGGCGATATCCCGCGTAAAAGCTCCCTCCGCAGCCTTGCCGTCCACATACTGCAAAAACGCTTTGATATCGGGATCCACATCATCGTCATTCCCATTGGTGCACAGGAAGATCATTGTCGTCTCGTCGCCCATCTCAAGCGTCTGCACTTGCCGACAGATGCGCTGAAATGTGTATATGCTCCGAGAAAGGCCGTAGGCATCGAAGGTACAAATAAAGATGATGTACGTCTTCGGGAGATCTCTATACAGTCCTCCCTTTTTGAGCGCGTTCACATCGAGCTGTGCGCCGTAATAGCGCGCACGTTTCGCAAGGCCGCCGAACCGCGGGCTGTTCGTCGTCTGCATCTCGATGTTGTAAAGCGTCCCCGTATCGTCTTCTACATAGACGTCGAGACGAACGTTCTTCTTGTCCGGATTGCCTTCCTGCGTTTTCTCCGTCTCCGGATAAGTGATCTCTCGGATGCTGATGCTGAGGACTTTCTCGATGAGATGTTTGCATATCCTCTTGTTCCGCATGACCTGCTGAAAGAGAAAGTTATCACTGATCTCGAGTTCTTCCCACGTCTTTCTTCGCACCGCGCCGCCTCCCTTTCGTTTTATTTTACTGGATTGCCGGAATTCTGGCAAGAAGGAATATATGCCGTCGTAAAAAGTAGTTGGCGATACAGAGAATATCGTATATACTTTGATATATACTTTATCAAGACAGGAGGATCTGTGATGGAAACAGCAAAAATATTTGAGACCGGGCGGAGTCAAGCAATCAGGCTGCCCAAAAAATTCCGTTTCCGCGGCAATGAGGTGTTTATACAGCGCCTAGGTAAAGCTGTCATACTCGTTCCAAAAGAGGATTTATGGCAAACATTTCTGAACGGGTTGAACAGTTTTTCCGAGGATTTCTTCAGCAACGGAAGGGAACCAGAAACTCCCGCAAAAAGGTCGGCTCTATGACCTACATGCTCGATACGAATATTTGCATCTATGCCATAAAAAACAAACCTCGTCACGTATTGCAGAAATTAAGGGAAGTTCTGCCTCAAGGAGTCTGTATCTCTGCAGTCACGCTTGCCGAACTAGAGCACGGTGTCGCAAAAAACACATATCCTGAACGGAATAAATTTGCCCTTATGCACTTTCTCTCAATTTTGGAAGTTTTGCCATTTGACGATATGGCGGCTGTTGAATACGGGGACATATTCGCTGTACTTCAAAAACTTGGGAGACCGATTGGTACGATGGATGCATTGATCGCTGCACATGCGCGTGCAGAAAATCTGATATTGGTGACGAACAATATGAGGGAGTTCGAACGCGTTCCAAATCTGCAGATAGAAAACTGGGTCGACCAAACAAATAGCCCCTCGGAGATCAGTTGAATCTCCGAGGGGCATTTACGTTCAAAGACTAAAATTCTCCCGCATTCATGCAAGTTTCTTATATCTGACATTCTCTTGGGGCGATACAACGTCGCTCTCCTCCAAGAATGCCAGTCTCGCATCCATCAACTCCTCTATGGTTTGATACGCCGTATGCATGCATGCTTGGAACTCATTATGCGGATCGGTTTTGAGTATCTTAGCGGCATCATCCTTATAGTATTTTACCCTTGCCAGTATTTCCACCATGATATCTGCCAGCATATCTCTCGTCACATCATCACGCAGTTTCATTTCAATGCCCTCATCCCCATATTTAGAATAATCTATGGCAAACAGCTGTAAATTGATCTTCATGCGTTTATGATCGCTCCTCATACCATGCGGATCAATGTTCAAAGACTAAAATTCTCCCCCAAATAGAATTTCCGTGCGATGGGGCTGTCGGCAATCGTTTGGCTGTCTCCTTCGAGGAGGAGTTTGCCTTCGCTGAGGAGGTAGACGCGATCGACGATGTGCAGCGTCTCGCGCACGTTGTGATCGGTGATGAGGATGCCCATGCCGCGCTGACGCAGATACTCGATGATCTCCTGGATGTCTGCGACGGCGAGCGGGTCGACGCCGGCGAACGGCTCGTCGAGCAGGATGAACTGCGGCTCGAGCGCGAGACAGCGCGCGATCTCGACGCGGCGGCGCTCGCCGCCCGAAAGCTCGGTGCCGCGTCGATCACGGACGTGCCCGATGTGGAACTCTTCGAGCAGTCCGTCGAGGCGATGCTTCTGCTCCGCCTTGGAGAGCTTCGTCGTCTCGAGGATCGCCGCGATGTTCTCCGTGACAGTGAGCTTGCGGAAGATGGACGGCTCCTGCGTGAGGTAGCTGATGCCGAGCTCCGCGCGCCGGTACATGGGATAATCCGTGATGCAGATGTCGGAGAGATAGACGTCTCCGTGCGTGGGTTGTTCGAGGCCCACGATCATGTAGAATGTGGTCGTCTTGCCCGCGCCGTTGGGTCCGAGCAGGCCGACGATCTCCCCCTTCTCGACGCGGACGGAGATGCGGTCGACAACGATGCGGCTGCCGAATTTCTTCACGAGGTTGCGGGATTCGAGATGCAAGATGCCGCCCCCCTTACTCCGTCACGGCGGTGCCGTCGTCCGCGAGGTAAACGGTCATATGATTGCTCCGCGCCACATTGTTCCCTTGGAATATCCACGCATTCCCATCGAGGACAACATAGGGCTTTTCCACTTTGCCGTAGTAATCCATGCGGTCGCCGCCGCCCTCCAGATCGCGCGGGGGGCTGACGATATGCGCGTTCCCGACGCCCACATAATGCCCTTCTTGGAGCCAGCCCTCGAGCCGGTCCGCCGAGAGCGTGCCGTCCGCACCTGTAATCGTTCCGCCCGATGCGGCGAGAATGTGCTCGTTCTGCGCCGGATAGTAGTCGACCTGCGGCCCCGTAAACGTCCGATCCGCCTTGACCATGCGGACGCTGCCGCTCGCCTGCCAGTGCTCCTGCCCGGCGGCAAAGAGGCGGTCACAGGAGAGCTGCATATCGTCGCGCGATGCGCGAACGCCGCCCTCCACCGTTCCCTCTTGGGTCTTGGTGTTATAAGTGGCACGCTGTCCCTCGATATGACCGGTGCCCTGCTCCATACGGACGTTATTCTCCGCGGTCACGAGGCCCGTGCGGGTATCATAGGTGAGGGCGTCCGCCGTGAGGCTCGTCGGTTCGTTCGAGCCCGCAGCCGAGGCGGCTGCAGTGCAGAGTGTGCCTGCCGCGAGCATCAAGAGGATGCCCCGATACAGCTTCTTCGTTGTCATTTTGTCTCCCCGCCCTTTTCTATCCGTGCGTTTCCGGTGATGCGGAACTGCCGGAATTCATCTGTGCTCGTAATGCGGTCGCCCGTCGCGCGGAGATCCTCCCGCGCGATCTGCGCGTCGCCTGCGGCGGCCAGCTCCCCCGCGGCGGCGGTCCATTTGAGTTCATTCGCCGTTAGATTCGCGCCGTCGCTCATCACGGCATTCACACTGCCCGTGAGCACGACATCCCGGGTCTCGTGATCCATATGCCCCTCGTCGGCTTTTAGCGTGAGCGTGCGCCCGTCCTCGCTGTAAAATGTCCCTTCGATGCCGTGCATGCTTGCATCCTGTGTGTCAAGGTCCACCTCCAGCTGCTTTGCCGTGAGCGTCCAAACGGTGCGCCCGTCGCGTTCCTCTGTCAGCGTGTTGTCCTCGTATGACATCACGCGGGCCGCCTCCGACGAGTCGGCTGCGGTCGGGGTCTGCGGCGCGGTCGATACCGCCCAAACGATCAGTATGAAGAGGACGACGGCCACGCCGCCGTAGATCCATTTCTTGCGATCCATCAAGCCCCCTCCTCCTGTGCGATCGACATGTGGTGCTTGCCGGTTTTCTGCTGCTCGGGCGCAGTGTTCCAACGCCGTTGAAACCAGATCCACTGCGTGGGGTTCTCGCGGATGATGCGCTCGACGACCGCGGTCATCTGCACGGTGAATTCATACAGGTCGCGGTCGCTGTCGCCCGTATCCGGGCAGCGCATGATCTCCCCGATCACGACCTTGTGCTTCCCGTTCGGCTGTCGCAGGATAAAGGCGGGCAGCACGGGGGATTTGAACTTTCGCGAAAATACGGCGGGTCCGAGCGGCGTTGACGCCGTACGACCGAGAAACTCGATGAAGGCGCCGCCGGGGCCGCCGTCCTGATCCGCGAGGAAGCCGAGGATGCGGCCGGCCTTGAGCGCGCGGGCGGCGGCGAGCAGTTCGCTCGTGCCGCGCGAGAAGATCTCGACGTGAATCGTTGCGCGCAGATCGTCGAGGACGCGCGTATACTGGATGTTGGGCTGGGGTTTCGCGATCGCGCTGACGGGCATACCGTTGAGTGTGAACGCGGCCGAAAGCCACTCCCAGCAGCCGATGTGCCCCGTGAGCACGACGACGCCGCGCCCCTCCGCAAGGGCCGCCTCCATGCGCTCCATGTGATCGATCTCGATGTAGTCGCTGAGATTCTGTTCGTTCAGCATGGGCATCGCGAGGATATCGAGGACATTCTGCGCCATATTGATGAAGGATGCGCGCACGAGGCGCTTTGCCTCCGCCGCATCGACGCCGAGCGCGGGCATCATCTGGGCGATGGCGCGGCGACGCATCTTCCTGATGATGAGGTAGTAGAGGCTGCCGAGCACCCATCCCGCGGCGCGCAGGATCGGACGCGGCGTACGGCACGCAAGCCAACTGAGGAACATGAGGGTTTGATATAGCACAGCGCGCCGCACCTCCTTCTGCAAATTAGAATATACCCCTTGTGGGATTGTTTCATACACGACGGACGGGCGCGCATATGATTGCGGCAGCGCCGCGTTCCTCCGGGACGCGCCTCGGTTGAAAAGAAATCCTCACTGCGCAATTCCATCGTCATCCTGCAAGAATGCCGTCAGAACATTATCCCACAGTCCCTGCGCCTTGAGGATGATCTCGTAGATTTCTCGCACGGCGCCGCGGCCGCCCGGCGCCGTTGCAATGACCTGCGCAATGCCCTGCACCTCGGCCACGGCGTCGCCTACGGCACACGGGAGGCCGACCTGCCGCATCACCGGCAGATCGACGATATCGTCGCCGATGTATGCGATCGCATCGTCAGGGCGTCCCGTTTTCTCCTTGATGCCCGCATAGGCGGCGCGCTTGTCGATGCTTCCTTGACAGACGATGCCGATGTGCAGCTCCGCGGCACGACGCGCCACAACGTCGGACGCGCGCCCTGTGATAATGGCCGTTTCGATGCCCACCTTGCGGGCAAGTGAAATGATCAGTCCGTCGCGTGCAAAGAAGGGCTTATAGAGCTCGCTCCCATCCGGACCGATATAGAGGCCGCCGTCGGTGAGGACGCCGTCCACGTCCAGAATGATGAGTTTAATTTTTTTTGCCCGCAGGATAGCCTGTTCCCGAATCGGCATCAGACCACCCCCTGCCGCAGAAGATCGGTCAGATGAACGATGCCGACGGGGATGCCTGCGGCATCGACGACGGGCAGGACGGTGACGGGACGCGGCTGATGCGCCTCCATCACATGCAGGGCCGCCGCCGCCATCTTATCCGGCGCAATCGTCAGCGGTGTGGGGAACATGATGCTCTCCACATCTTTATCGAGGAAATTATAGTTCTGTGCGAGTGCGCGACGAATGATGCCGTCGGTGACGAGTCCGATGAATTTACCGTCTGCATCGACGACGGAGGCCGCGCCGAGGCCCTTGTCCGTCATGACGAAGAGCGCATCCTTCGCGGTCGTATCGTGCGAGACGACGGGGTTCTCGTCCCCCGTGTGCATGACGTTCGCAACAGTGAGCAGGAGCCTGCGCCCGAGCGCACCGCCCGGATGGAAGAGAGCGTAGTCCTCCTTTTTGAAGTCGCGCGCCGCCATGAGTGCCATCGCGATCGCATCGCCCATCGCGAGCGTGGCCGTCGTCGAGCTGGTCGGCGCAAGCCCCAGGGGGCACGCCTCGCGCTCCACGCCGATATCGATGTAAAAGTCCGCGCTGCGCCCGAGCTGGGACTGCCGTCGCCCGCACATCGCAATGATCTGTGCGCCGATGCGGTGGATGATCGATAGGATGTTGACGACCTCATTGGACTCGCCGCTGTTGGAGATGGCGATGACGATGTCGTCCGTCGTCACCATGCCGAGATCGCCGTGGAACGCCTCGGCGGGGTGCATAAAGAAGGCGGGCGTCCCCGTGCTCGCAAGCGTCGCCGCGATTTTACGCCCGACGTGGCCGGATTTTCCCATGCCCGTGACGACGACACGGGCCTTGCAGGCGAGGATCGCGCGGACGGCCGCCTCGAAGTCGGCGTCGACGCGCTCTTTGAGACGCGCGACGGCCTTAGCCTCGATGTCGAGCGTTTCGACAGCCTTTTCCCGAATCATATTCGTATGCTCAGACATAACATTCTCCCGCTCAGATCAGCTTGCCGCGTACGATTTCGTAGATGGCGAGGGCATCCTTCAGCAGCTCCTCGAGCTTATCGAGATAGACCATATTCGCGCCGTCCGAGAGTGCCTCGGGCGGGTTGTCATGCACTTCGAGGAAGAGCCCGTCGACGCCTGCGCCGACGGCCGCGCGCACAAGGTGCTCTACATACTCGCGCTGCCCCGAGGAGCTCGTTCCCGCGCCGCCCGGCAGCTGCACGCTGTGCGTGCCGTCAAAGATCACCGGGTAGCCGAAGCTGCGCATGATCGGCAACGCGCGCATATCCACAACGAGATTGTTGTAGCCGAAGCTCGCGCCGCGCTCGGTGAGCAGGATCTTCTCGCTGCCGCTCTCGTGAATCTTGTCGACGACATTGCGCATGTCGTTCGGCGAGAGGAACTGCCCCTTCTTTACATTGACGATGGCATCCGTCTGCGCCGCCGCGTGCAGAAGGTCCGTCTGCCGCGAGAGAAACGCGGGGATCTGTAGGATGTCCACGACCTTTGCCGCGGGCCGTGCCTGATAGGTCTCGTGGATGTCCGTCACAACGGGCACGCCGAGCTCCTTTTTGATGGTGTCGAGGAGCTTCAGCCCCTCCTCGAGCCCCGGGCCGCGGAAGCTATGATAGGCGGACCGATTCGCCTTGTCAAAGGATGCCTTGAACACATAGGGGATGCCGAGACGGTTCGTGATCTCCTTGATGCCGCGGCCGATCATGAGCGAACGGTCGAGGCCTTCGAGGACGCACGGTCCTGCGAGAAGCACGAGCGGTTCGCCGCCGCCGATCTCAAAATTCGCCAGCTTCACTTTGTTCATCTTTCGGCTCCTTTCACTTTGCGCGCCCCGCAGTTATGCGGCAGGGCGATAGTTGATGTGCCTGCCATTATTATAAAGAATTCTCACGCAATGGTCAATCAAAGGCATTCTTTCGGTACACTTCGTTCACCGCGACGAGATCCTCTTCGGTATCCACGCCGATGAAGACGGCGTCCGTTTCGACGACGCGGATGCGATACCCGTTCTCGAGCGCGCGGAGCTGTTCGAGAGACTCCGAGCGCTCGAGCGGCGTCTGCGCCATCCGTGCGTAGGCCAGCAGGAAGTCGCGGCGGTAGGCGTAGATGCCGATGTGCTTATAGACCTTTGCCCCCGGAACACGCGCATAGGGAATGCGGGCGCGCGAAAAGTAGAGGGCGTTGTCGTTTGCATCCGTGATCACCTTGACGTTGTTCGGATTTTCCATCTCCGCCGCATTCCGCATCTCGGTCTTAACAGTCGCCATCGAGAGCTGCTCGTCCGCACGGAACGGTGCAACGAGCGCGTCGATCACAGACGGCTCGATGAGCGGCTCGTCGCCCTGCACGTTGATGATGAGGTCGCAGTCCGTCATGCGCGCCGCAACCTCGGCGAGCCGGTCCGTCCCGGTCGCGTGGTCGGCCCGCGTCATCACGGCGCGGCCGCCGTGCGCCTCCACCGCCGCGCGGATGCGCTCGTCGTCTGTTGCGACGACAACATCCTGCACGAGGCGCGCCCCCATCGCACGCTCATAGACGCGAACGATCATGGGTTTGCCGGCAATGTCGCGCAGCGGCTTCCCGGGCAGGCGCGTCGAAGCGTACCGCGCGGGGATAATACAGAGGACTTTCATCTCGCTTCACCTGATTTCATCGCATTCGCCACGTTATGATGCGGAGCCGCCGCGCAGTTTTGCGGCGAGCTGTTCTTTGAGCACGCGGAAGAACTCCTCTCGTCCCTTTTGAAATGTGACCTCGACGGAGATCACATACATGGGGATGCGCCATTTTGCACGGACGACGTCGCCCGGCACCTTGACCGCGTCCTTCTCCGTGATGATGATCGCCTCGACGCCGAGGGTCTCGGCGCGGTAGAGCACCTCGGCCATATCGCGCTCGCCGTAGTCGTGGTGATCCGGATAGCGCATGCTCTCGACCATCTCGACGCCGAGATCGGCGAGCGTCTGTTCAAAGGAGGCCGGGTTGCCGATCGCGGAGACGGCCAGAACCTTTTTCCCCTCCATATCGGTCGCGGGAACGCCGCCCGCCGCAATGTCTTCATACCAGTCGGACAGGCGGACGAACTGACGCGGCTGATGAATGCTCTCGATGATGAGCCCGTCCTGATTGTAGCTGCGGAACGTCTCCCAAATGTGTTCGATCGCGCCCGAGGCGGCTTGATCGACCTTCGTCATGAGGCAGACATCGGCGCGGTCGATATGCGAGAGCGGTTCGCGCAGCGTACCGCGCGGCAGGAGATAGCCGTTGCCAAAGACGTTTACGGCGTCGACGAGCAGGATGTCCATGTCGCGTTCGAGCTGCCAATGCTGATACCCGTCGTCGAGGATCGCCACCTCCGCACCGAAATGCTCGATGGCATAGCGCCCCGTGACAGCGCGCTGCGGCCCGATGAGCACGGGTACGTTCGGCAGATGCTTGGCGAGCATGAACGCCTCGTCGCCCGCCGTCTCCGCGTCCATCTTCAGCGCGCGGCCGTCGGAGACGATGCCGACCTCACCGCGCCACTTCGCACGGTAGCCGCGGTTGAGGATCGCGACGCGGTACCCCATATCGTGAATCGCACGCGCGAGATGCTGTGCGGTCGGCGTCTTTCCTGTGCCGCCGACGGTAACGTTGCCGAGACTGATCACATAGCAGCCGAGCCGCTCCTTCTTGAACCATCCCCAACGGTACATCGTGAGCTTGAGGTTGACGAGCTGCTCGTAGATGAGGGAAAAGATGTAGAAGACGCCCATGATGATCCTGCGCGAAACGCCGCGCACTTCTTTATCATGCACGAGATCGATGAAGTATGTCTGAAAGTTCGCGACTTTTTGCGTCGCCCGCACGCGGTGCCCGATGATGCGCTGCTGTGCGCGGACGGCGCGGCGCGCTTCGTACGTTTCAAGCATGTTGACGAGGATCTGCGCGGACTTCTTCGACGCGCCCTTGTTCTCGTTGATGATGGCGAGGGTCTCGGCCTCGAGCCGCGCCCGTTCCGCGGGATCGGCGAAGAGGCGCAGCGTCTCGCGCGTCAGCGCCGCGCCGTCCGTCACGGTGACGACCGCGTCGCGGTTGCGGAAGAGCGCATGGATGTCCTTGAAGTTGAACATCTGATCGCCGACGATGATCGCCTTGCC
>CAUQAR010000047.1:0-11631 GCA_963515775.1 uncultured Selenomonas sp.
GAGCGGGCCTATGCCCGCGCGCTCTTCGGCGGCGCCGCGCCGGGGGATGTCGCGCGGTATGCGGCGGAATTTCAGCGTGCGGCGGCCCATGAGGACTGGCACCGGGTCTTGCAGCTGGGCCGTATGCTGGACGGATGTGAGGCGCTTTCATCGGAGATGCGGATGTCGCTGGCATGGGGCTATTTCTTCTTGGACGCCCGCATGCTTTCTAGCCGATGGGCGCTTGCGGCGGAAGACGTTCCGGCGGACCGTGCGGGGGCGCGGCTCTATCTTTCCGTGATCAGTATGCCGCCGCCCGGATCCCATGCGGAGATCCTACTGCGTGCGAAAACGGGACTCGCGCAAATCGAGGCGGGACTTCTGCCCGCGGTGCCCGACGTACACGCCGCGCTGCTCAAAGCGTGTGCGGATCACGCGAAGGAGGTCGAGGGAGGCGAAGCCGCGTTTCGCTATGCGTGCGCCTACGCGCAGGAGGCCGCAACGGAGTTTTTGCGGCGTACGTTTTACGGCGTCTCGCTGTTCCAGATGAACGCCGTCGATGTCGATCCCGGGGATGTCTACCGGCGCAGTCTCGGCTATGAAGAATTTTTTGCGCATGTGCGGCCCTATACGCATGCGAAGCGGAGCAAAAAGAAAAAGATTCGCATCGGCTATATTTCGGGCGATTTTCGCATGCACGTCATGCAGTATTTTATCTGGCCGTTTTTTGCAGGCTATGATAACGAATCCTTTGAAGTCTACGCCTACAGTCTCGGCAAGGAGGATCAATACACGGCGTTTTTTCGGACGCTCGTGACGCAGTGGCGCGATCTTTCCACTGACAAGAGGGCCCCGGAGAAGATCGCCGCGCGCATCTATGCGGATGAAATCGATATCCTCTTTGACCTCGCCGGGCATACGGCGGACACCGGGCTCCCCGCGCTGGCATGGAAGCCTGCGCCCGTGCAGATCTCGGGGCTCGGCTATATGGCGACGACGGGGCTGCATGCGGTCGATTACTTCGTAACGGATCGATACTGCGATCCGCCGGGGAGCGGCAGCGAAAAATACTATGTTGAAAAATTACTGCGCCTGACGAGTCAATTCTGCTATAATGGTTATACGAGCCTTCCTGTTTCGACAGGGACACCTGCGCGGCGGAAGGGATATATTCAGTTCGCGTCGTTTAATCAATATGCAAAACTACGGGACGATATGCTGCGCGCATGGCGCGAGATCATGGCGCGCGTGCCGGACGCGCGCCTCCTGTTGAAGAACTCTGCGTTTGGAGACCATTCGGGGACTGCCCATGCTGCATATGAACGCATGCACCGCCTCGGTTTCGACATGAGCCGCGTGCAGTTTGAATCTGTGACGAAGGATTATATGCAGCGCTATCTGGATGTGGATATTGCGCTCGATACGTTCCCGTGGCCCGGCGGCGGAACGACCTGCGATGCGCTCTACATGGGCGTTCCCGTTGTCTCCTACTATACGAAGCGCCACAGTACGCGGTTTACTTACAGCCTGCTTGCGAACATCGGGCTTGCCGACCTTGCCTCGCAGCGCATCGAGGACTATGTGGAGACGGCCGTAGCGCTTGCGGGAAATATCGATCTGCTCGACGCGCTGCACAGGGAGCTGCGGGACCGCATGAAGGCGTCGCCCGTGATGGATCAGCAGCGTTATATTCGCGAGATGGAGGAATGTTATCGTGCGATCTGGACGCGGTGGGAAACGCAGACAGAAGGAATTTGAAACGGAATTTGCCGCGCTGCGCCGGGATTATGAGGCAGATCGGCAGGAAGCGATGCTTGTCCGATTGAAAAAGATGGAGCGCAGGGGGCTTTTTCAGCCGGAACGACACCAAGAGTATCATATCCTCATCGGACAAGTGTATTATGAGTTGGCGGATTTGAACAATGCCTTCCTGCATATGCGTGCGGCATGGGAGGATGTCAACGCTCCTTTGAAGATGCGCCTCGCCATGCTGAGCGACTACCTGATGTACCTCCACTATGCGGCACATGTGAGCGATGCCGAGATGCGGGCGGCGCATGAGGAATATGCGCGCCTCATGGGGGAGATTCCGCAGTTTCGCCATGAGAAGCGCAACCGCACGAAGCTGCGCATCGGATATCTCTCTCCCAACCTCACGGATCATATCGTCTTGAACTTCGCCGTTCAGCTCTTTTCCCGCTACAATAAGGAACGGTTCGAGATCTTCCTTTACGACGTCGGCGGACAAAAGAGCGAAGTGACGGAGTGGATTGCCGCGATGGCCGATCATTATTGCGACCTCACGGGCCGGTCGACGCAGGAGGCGGCACGTCGGATCTATGCCGATGAGATCGATATCCTCTTTGATCTCGCGGGGCATTCGGTCGGCGGGCTGACCTTGCAGATCGCGGCCTATAAGCCAGCGCCCGTGCAGCTCTCCGGGATCGGTTACTTTGATACGACGGGACTTCCTGCGATGGATTATTTTCTCGGGGACCCGATCTGCGATCCGCCGGAGACGGACGCGCTCTTTTTCGAGCGCGTCCTGCGCCTGCCGCAGACGCATCTCTGCTTTACCCCGTCGGAGCGGTTTGCGGCCTATGAGCATCTGCGACGTGTACCGCACGATCCCGTCGTCTTTGGCAGCTTCAATAATTTCGCAAAGATTACGGATGAGATGCTCCGGCTGTGGGGAGAGATCCTCGAACGCGTGCCCGATGCGCAGCTTGTGCTGAAGAATGTGAATCCGCACAAGGATGTGCTTGCCCGGATGCGCCAGCGGGCAAAACGCGCAGGCATCGATCCTGCACGTCTTGATCTGCGCGTCGGCTCGCATGAGTATCTGCGCGATTATCTGGATGTGGACATCATCCTGGATACCTATCCGTATCAGGGGGGGGGGACGACCTGCGAGGCGCTCTTTATGGGGCTGCCTGTCGTAACCCTTTACGGGACGCGTCACGGTGCACGGTTCGGGGCGAGCATTCTTCAGAACGCCGGCCTTGGAGAACTTGTGGCGGACAGCCCCGCAGCTTATGTGGAGCGCGCCGTCCTGCTCGCAGAGGATCCGGAACTGCTGAGCGCCCTGCACGCATCCGTTCAGCGGATGATGCGTGCCTCGCCCATGATGGACGGGGCGGGATATGTGCGGGATATGGAGGCGGCCTATGAGATGATATGGGAGCGATACCTATATGAAGAAGCGTAAGAAGAACCGTACGGAGCGGGCGCGCCAAAAGAAACAGCGGCGTGCGGCACAGAGGAAAGGGAAAGGAACGATCAGTATGACGCAGCAGACGACAAAAGGCGCACAGCGCATTCGCGGCTATATGGAAAAGGAGGCCTATGCCGACGCGGTCAACGCATTCGCGGATATGGTTGCGGAGGGGAATGCGCCGGAGGAATGCTTCGGCGATATTGCACGGGCGTACTTTGAGCTCGGTGATTATGCGCGCGCGGCGAACTGGGTGACGACGACGCTGACGCGCGAGCCGCACAATATCGCGGTGCGCATTCTCCTCGCGCGCATCTGCCAGCGGGAAAATCGTGCGGCGGATGCGCTTGCGGTCTACGATCAGCTGATCGCTGCGCATGCGGCGGAATTGACCTCTGCGCAGCGCGCGGAGATCGAGCGGCGTGCGGGGCTGGATGCACGGCTGAATCCCGCAGAGACGCGCAAGTCGCATCCGCACCTCACGGCATTCCTCGGTATGGGGGAGGGGCCCGCGCCGCAGTCCGCAGAGCGGCCCCAGTTCGGAGAAGCAGGATCCGCGGCATCGGCCGGAGGGCCGGCGATGCGCGCAGAGGCGCCGCAGCCGGCGGACGCGGAACGTATGTCCTTTGACGCGCAAAAAGTGGCCGCGGAGATCATGACACAGAGCATTCGTCCATGCGAGAAGCTCTGCGCACTGAACGCATTTGCGGGCGTCGCCTATATGGACGGCGACTATGCGGGGGCCGAGACACTGCTGACCGAGGCGCTGCGTCTCGACCCGGGCAGCAGCGAGACGCTTCGGAATATGGCTCTGCTGCTTCATGAGATGGGAGACCGTGACAGGGCAATCCGCATCGCGTCCGAGATGCGCTGTACGGACTTCCTCCTGCTGCGCGCACTCAGGTCATGAAAAAGCTCGGCATTGTCCTCTCGGCGACAGAATCCGGCGCATATCTGCGCGCATCGGTCGAGGCGGTACGGTCCGCCTGCGCCGGTTGCGGAATCGACGCGGCGCTCGTTGTCGTTGCTTCGGTGCATGACGAAGGCCCTGTTCGAGAGACACTTTCCGGCATCGAGGGGGTAGGGCTACACACGACGGATACGGCGTGTCTCGCGGCACTTAACAATCAGGGGGCTGCCGCGGCATCGGGCGCATATGTCCTGTTCCTGCGCGAGGGCGTGCTGCTCAGCGCCACAGGACTGCGCATGATGCTCGATACGCTTGGGCTGGATCCGCGCATCGCAGCGGTCGGCCCCTTTACCAATCGCACCGTATATTCGTGGCAGTACCTAAACGCCGCGCGCATGGAGGCGGACGGGGCCGTACCGGAGGAATGGCTGCAAGCACATGTGCCGGAGCCGGCGGAGAGCCTTGCCCTAGAGAACTTTGCCCTCTTGATGCGGCGCGAGACTTTCGTGCAGACGGGCGGATTCTCAGAGGAGTTTCCTGCGGTCGGCGGGGAGGACATCGATCTCTCGTTTCGTCTCAAAAGAGCGGGCGGCGTCCTTCTGCGCGTGCCGGCGTATTTCCCCCATGCAGGCGCAGAAGAATGCGATCTTTACGATATGACGCGGACGACGGCGCGCCCCGTCCTCCTCGCGCGTTGGGGGCTGGACATCGGCATCCCGGAGAAGCTGTGGTGGGACGCGCTCGAAGCGATCGATTGGCAGCAGAATGACGCGCTGATCCGCGCAACATGCCGCAGCGCGCTTCTCGCGGCACCACTCGTCAGCATCATGATCCCGACGTACAATCGACCGGCATATTTTCGTGAGGCGCTTGAGAGTACGCGTGCACAGACCTATCCGAACATCGAGATCATCGTCTGCGACAACGGGACGGATGACCGCACGGAAGAACTCATGCGGGACTATCGGGACGATCCGCGCATCCGCTATGTGCGTAACCGCGCGGCACGGACCAAGGAAGAGAACTTCATGTCGTTCGAGCATCTGGCGCAGGGGGAATATCTGCAATGGTGCATGGATGACGACATCCTCCTGCCGGATAAGCTGACGCTGATGGCGGATGTGCTCCTGCGGGACCCCAATGTGACACTTGTTACGTCGGCGCGCGGCGGGATCGACGGCGGCGGAACGTTTTTAGGCATCTGTCCTAATATGCCCAAGCTCAACGGCGCTTACGAACTGTTTACCGGAGAGGCTGCGGGGAAAATGCTTCTCGAAAGCTGTGCTAATTTCATCGGAGAACCCTCGGCGGTTCTCTTTCGGCGGCAGGACCTTACGCATCATTATTGGCGGGTAGAGGCGCGGGGATATTTTGTCATCTCCGACTGCGTCATGTGGCTGGAGCTTTTAGAGCGCGGGCATTGTGCGATCTTCAGCCGCCCGCTCAGCCTCTATCGCATGCATGCGGCACAGGAAGGTCAGCGCGCCGATGTTCTCGTACGCAGCCGCATTGAATGGCACCGCTTGGTTACAGAGTATTGGAAGCGGCGTATGTTTATTACGGAAGCGGCGGATTATCAGCGTGCGTTGATTCGCATGGAAGAAGACCGTGCCGATACGATTGAACCCCTGCTGTCGCAGCTCCCTCCTGCACTGCGCCGAGAATACGAAACGGGGATTGCGCCGCTGTCCGTTGTCGTGTTGAACCGCATCGAAGAATGTGCGCCGGTACGGATCGATGAACCGCTTGGCATCATGCGTGAGAGCGGGCAGATTGTTGTCAGCGGATGCACGAAGAAGGGGGATGAAAACGTAGCATTCAGTTCTATCAACAAGTTATGGAATCAGATTCTTCTGATCGAACGACGGCTTTTTAAAGATGTTGCAGAAAATTGTCGCCTGTTTACGCATGTTGCGGCGCAAGGAAATCTCCTTCTACACGAGATCGATGATCATCCAGATCTATTGCCGGACGCATCCGCGTCCAATTATTTTGCCTTTCGTGCCGTATCCGCCGTGCAGACTTCGACGCAGCCGCTGGCAGATTTTCTGCGTGCGTTCAATCCGCATGTGCTGCTCTTTGAAAATCAGCTGGCAGAGCTGCCGGAGCGGCGCGTTTACGATCGAAGCGATCCGCATGTGACCGTCTTCTTCGGCGCGCTCAACCGACAGGCGGACTGGGCACCGCTCATGCCCGCGCTCAATGCGGCGATCCATACCTACGGGGATCGCCTTTCCTTCCTCGTCACTGCCGACCGAAAATTTTATGACGCCCTGCAGACGCGACGAAAACGATATATCGGCGGGGAACGTGACGGCGAGACCGTCGCGCCCTATGAACGCTATGCAGCGGCGCTGCACGCGTCGGACATCGCGCTCCTGCCGCTCGGCGATACCGTGTTCAACCGCGCAAAATCGGATCTTAAATTCATCGAGTCTGCGGGTCACGGTGCGGCGGTGCTTGCCGCACCGACTGTGTACGAGCGGACGGTGCGCGACGGCGAGACGGGGATGATCTATCGCGGCGCGCGTGCATTCTCGGAGAAGCTGGCCCTGCTGATCGAGCGTCCCGATCTGCGCATCCGCCTCGCTGAAAATGCCTATCGATACGTCGCGGAGAATCGCCTGCTTGCCCAGCACATAGAGGCGCGTGTGGACGCCTACCGCACGCTCTTTGCGCGGCGCGAAGAACTCGAACGGGAGCGCAGCGCACGCGTGCAGAAATATTTTCCGCATCTCTAAAAGGGCGGATCATTGCAGCATCAAAAATCCCGATACAAATGATCTCGTTGTATCGGGATTTTTGCGTTATGATGATTTTATCGCGGCATGAGGGCCCTGCTACGGGGCTCTGATCCAGTATACCGCATCGCCCTGAAGAAAGCGTAGATTCAGATGCCGCCTGCCGAACGGGCACGTTTCATTATTTTTTCTTGCTCTTGTTGTGCACTATATGATATAATATTCGCGTAATTGTGTATATGAGGAGCGTGTGCGCTTGTGAGAGGTGCGGAGGCGGTTTTGGCGTGTCTGCGGGAGCAGGACGTGGATACGGTGTTCGGCTATCCGGGCGGGATGATCCTGCCGCTGTACGATGCGCTTTATGCGCAGCGTGATGTGCGGCAGATTCTCGTGACGCATGAGCAGAACGCGGCGCATGCGGCGGACGGCTATGCGCGTGCGACGGGCCGCGTCGGGGTCTGTATTGCGACCTCGGGGCCGGGCGCGACGAATCTCGTGACGGGGCTTGCGACTGCGTATATGGATTCGATTCCGTTGGTCGCGATCACGGGGCAGGTGGATATCGCGATGCTCGGGCGCGACGCGTTCCAAGAGACGGATATCCTCGACGTGACGATGCCCGTGACGAAACACAACTATAAGATCAAGGCGGCGGCGGACCTCGTGCCGACGATGCGCAAGGCGTTTGAACTCGCGCGGCGCGGTCGTCCGGGGCCTGTCCTTTTGGATATACCGCGCAACCTCTTCTTTGAGGAAGTCGCCTACGCCCCGCAGGAGCCGCCGGCTTCGGCACCCGGCGTGCCGGACGCGGATTTCGTCATCTGCGCCGCGGAGGCGGCCGAGGAGATCGTGCGCGCAGAGCGGCCGCTCGTCATTGTGGGCGGCGGTGTGATCTCGGCGGGCACATCGGCGGAGGTCACCGCGTTTATTGAAAAATATCGGCTTCCCGTCGTGCATACGCTCATGGGCATGGGCGCCGTGCCGAGCACGCATCCGCAGATGCTCGGATTCGCGGGCATGCACGGCGAGAAGGCCGCAAACTACGCCATCGGCGCGGCCGATCTGATCGTTGCCATCGGCAGTCGGTTCGCCGATCGGCAGACGGGCAACCTCAGCAAGTATACGGCGAACCGCAAGTTCATCCACATCGATATCGATCCGGCGGAGATCGACAAGAATATCGCGGGCAGTCTCGGCCTTGCGGGGGATATGCGCACGATATTGAAGCTCCTCATGCGGCAGACGCCGCGCGGAGACCTCGCCGTATGGTGGGCGCAGCTCCGTCAGTGGCGGGAGACGTACGACTACGACTATCACGTCGGGCGGCTGACGGTGCCGTGGGCCCTCCATCAAATTGCGCAGAGCACGACGGGCAAGGCGTACGCCTACGCGACGGATGTGGGACAGCATCAGATGTGGGCGGCGCTTCATCTGCGCGTGGAGGAGCCGCGGACATGGCTGACCTCGGGCGGGCTCGGCACGATGGGCTACGGACTGCCCGCAGCGATGGGGGCGCAGCTCGCGTGGGGGGACCGCCGCCGCGTGATCCACATCGCGGGTGACGGCGGTATCAAGATGACGGGCAGCGAATACTATACGATCGCGTATCTCGGTCTGCCCGTGCTCTCGATCATCGTGAACAACCGCAGCCTCGGCATGATCCGGCAGCTGCAAAAGGTGCTCTACAATGAGCGCTATATCGCCTCCGCGCTGGATCATGAGATGGACTATGTCAAATATGCGGAGAGCTTCGGTATCAAAGCCGTGTCGGTTGCGACGCAGGAGGAATTTGCCGCGGCGCTCGACGCTGCGCTCGCGGACGGCACACATCCGCGCGTCATCGTGATGGAGGTGCAGCGCAGCTTTGTGGAGCCGATGACGAAGGGAGGAGCGCACATTGATGAATTTGTCGATTTTAAATAGCTTCTTCGACGCGCTCCGGCGGCGCGGCGTGGGACAGGCAGGGTTCTCCCTGCTCTCGACGCTGCTGGCCGTGATGATTCTCGCCGTGATTCTCGCGATTGCGGTGCCGCGCTTCTCTGCGGCGATCGAGACGGCGAACACCGTGCGCGTACAGGCGGACCTCACGGCGCTCGATACGGCGATCGTTCTCTACCAGACGGCGAAGGGAACCAACCCTAGCACAATAGGAGATCTCGATCCCTATGTGACGGACGTCAAGAATCTCAAGCCGCCTACGGGAAAGGCGCGCGCGGGAAATGAAGAGATCTCTCTTGACGGGAAACCATATATCATTCAGACAGATAAAGACGGCGTCTGCCGCGCATTATGCGCCGGCAAGACGGCGGAGGAATTTGGGCAGAAACGGTGAGAACGGAGGGAAGGCGCGATGCGGGAGCGGGCGATGCGGCTTTTTCCGACGCATCGGCAGGCATGTCGGCTCGCGCTGCTGTGGATGCTCTGCATGGCGGGGCTGTATGTTTTCTGCGGTATGACGGTCCGTACGCTCTGCGGCGGCGTATTCGCGGCCGTACTCGTGTGGCTCGCCTTTCTCGATGTGCGTGACGGCATGCTGTACGACTGCATTACGCTGCCGTTCGCGTTGGTGGGGACACTGCTCTCGGCGGCAGGATTTTTGGTGCCGCTGCACGAGGCTTTGATGGGTGGGGCGCTTTGCGGCGTCTTATTTTATTGCCTGCATATCCTCTCGCATGGGGGAATGGGCGGCGGTGATGTCAAACTCGTGCTGGGGCTCGGCCTGTGGCTCGGCTGGAAGGCGGCGGCCGTCGCTCTTTGGGCGGCATTCCTGCTCGGTGGAACGGCGGCGGCTGTCCTCCTGCTCACGGGTCGCAAGGGACGGCGCGACGGCCTCCCGTTCGGGCCGTGTCTCGCGTGCGGCGGCTATTTGGGCTTCCTCGGCGGCGATCTCTTGTGGCGGCTCTATTGGGGGGCGGTCTGATGCGGCGGGATGTGCGCGGCATGGCGCTCATAGAGCTGCTCATCGGGCTTTCGGTCATGGCCGTACTCATGGCCGTGTTGCTGCCCATGGGGCTGACGGTCTATGCGCATGCGGCGGTGGAGTATGAGGCCGTACATCTTGTCGGTGAGCTGCGGCGCATGCAGGCGGTCAGCCGTACGACGGCGACGGCGCTCTATGTGCTGGATCAAAAGAGCGCGGGGGACCGGGGACCGATGCTTTACTTCCGGGCGGACGGCTATGACATTAGCCGGTCCGTTGAGGGGACGATCCGCGCGCATCATATGCTGCCGCTCGTCCGCATACGCCGGCAGAACCTCACGGATCGGCCCGCGGCCTTTGACGGCAACGGGGATATTGCGCTCGACAAGAGCGCCAACATGACCGTCCGCATCTATGCCGCCGGGTACGAGGCGGATGCCGTCCATGTTGTGATCGACCGGGCTGCGCGCATTCGGATCGAGCGGGGCGCGCCCTGATGCACGGGAAAGAGCATACGCGGGAGGCGGGGTATTTGCTGCTCGAGGCTGTGGTGCTCGGGATGATCGTATTGGCTGCGGCGGCACTGCTCGGCCTTTTTGCGCGGACGGCCCTGCTCGACGCCGAGAGCAGCGCGCGGACAGATGCGGCGCTGCTTGCGCGGGAGAGGCTTTCCGTCATGGCGGCGGAGCTCGACGCGGCGGGGACGGTGCCGGACGCATCGGCCGTATTTGAGCGCAACGGCGTCGTCTATACGGTGACGGCGGAAACTGCCGTCACCAACGAGATGTTTTACGATGTGACGTTGCATCTCTCGTGGTCCGTTTGGGGGCGCACGGAGACCGCGGCGTTTGTGCGGAGGATGAGAGCGCATGGTACAGCGGGCAGTCCCTAGGCGGGGCATGGGAGAATCGGGCGTGATCCTCACCGAACTCGCCGTTAGTCTGCCGATTTTTGTCCTCCTGCTGACCTTCCTCGCGTTCGCCGTTGCGGCGAGCTGGCGCAGCTATCAGCGGCAGACCGCGGATGCGGAGCTGCATCAGGAACTGCAAATCGCCCTTGCGCGCGTCGTCGAGTCCGCATTGCTTTCGGATCGGATCAATCCTCATTGGCAGGGGGGCTACGACATGCGGCAGAACTTCTTGACCGACCGGTCGATGGATCGGTATTGGACGGACGGCGGCAAGCTCATCCTGAACTATGCCTCGTACCCGCTCACGGGGGATTTTTCGGGGGCGGGCGTGGATATCTCTGAATTTTCCATCGTTCCGGACACTACGCACCCGCGCCTCTATCGCATCCGTCTGACGGGGAAAAGTCGCCGCACGGGCCGCTCTCATACAGTGGAGACGGCCGTCTATCTGCGGGAGGATGCGTATGCAAAGCAGCGTGCGTCGGGCGGATGAGCGCGGCGCGGTCTCTGTGCTCGGCCTGTTTGTCCTCACGGCGGTTCTGCTGCTCGCTCTGGGCGCGGTGCATTTCATGCGCAGCGGCAGCGTGCTGGCATCGGAGTACGAGCGCGAGACACAGCTGCGGCTCGCGGCCGAGAGCGGCATCGAGACGGCGGCGGCGCAGCTGGAGCAATCGTCCAAGGCGATTGACGACACATTTGACGTTGCAGATGTTCCCGTATCGGAGGGGATCGAGTTGCACGTCGTTGCCGAGGTACAGGCGGCGGGGCAGCTCCATCTGATCGCCGTTGCCATTGACACCTCCGATCCGCACATCGGAGACGGCGAGGGGTGGCGGCGCGGAAAACTCGTGCGGGCGCTGATGGAAAAGAAGGGAGAGCGCTATGTTTGGCGGCGGTGGTTTTAGCTTCCTCCGGCCCGCGCGCGCCGCGGTCGGCATGTATACCGCGGCGCGCGGT